>NZ_VKDB01000027.1 GCF_007280555.1 Deinococcus detaillensis
CGCCAGCACGATCTGCTCTTTGGTGTCGGTCGGCCACTTCTTTCGCTGTTTTCCCATAATTTCCCTCCAGTGTGCCCTACCCTCGCAAGTGGGCGGACATTTTTGGAAGGATTTCTTGGAGCATTACCATGGCGACCAACTCGGCGTCGCTGGCTTTTTCATTGGATTGCCGGACTTTGGGCGGCATCTTCGGAGCGAGCCAAGTCTGGAGAACTTGTAGCGACGCTGAGATGGACAGTAAGCTGAGATCGGGATGGCACATTGCACCGTCCCTTTAGCATCTTCTATCTGTCGCTGCAACCCCTATACCTGGTAAGTATGTAAGCCCCAAAAGAGTCAGGACACGGGCTTCATTCTGCACATTCCCGAGGTTGAGGGCCAGCGTGTGGGCTTCTTGAAGAAGAATTTCAGCGCGCTCTGCATCTGAACCCAACAGCGGTTCTGCTGCCATCATCAGTTCCTGTAGCCGCTCGGTGTCCGATACGGCCGCCGAGCCCCCCAAAGCAGAAACAGAATTGACCATGCAAAGACTCTATAGAAGGAGGTCTTACCGGCTTCTTTATGGCACGTTTACTTTCTCTCATGAAATCCGCTTCTGGGTTCGTCCTCATCGAGGCATTTTCCTAGCGCTGGTGACTTCTCTGCTTTGGCTTCTTCCAAACTGGGCACTCCATCCATCCGAAAGGCCACAGCAACGCCCACGTTTTGGAGGTCGACGACTTCACGCGAGAATGCTTGGATGTCAGCACCTCGGTTGTGGGTGCGGATGTGGCCCGTCTCCTCCGTACGGCTTGGCCTTCAATGAAGGGAACCTTAGAAGCGTTCTCAGGCCGAGACGGGCAGGACTACTGCACACAGAAATCGGCGGCCCTCAAGAGCGCTTACGGAGCAACGGCTTATTTTTTGATCCACACATCTTTCAGGCTTTCGAGCGAGCCGTTGGCATAATGCACGTACCCCTGAACAGCAGGGCGCACCAGCTCATACTGCTGATTGGCGTCGATAAAGACGTACCCGACCTGCTCGGAGATCAGCTGCTGAACTTGCTGATAAATGACCTTGCGCTTGGCCTGATCTGTCGTGCGCCGACCTGCTTCGAGGAGGGTGTCGACCTGCTTGTTGGAAAAGCTCTGCACATTGAATTTTTCGCCGGTATGAAACTGATTGTAGAAAAAGTCGTCAGGATCGGTGCTGCCCACCCAGCCGAGCAAGACCGCGTCGAAGTTTTTATTGATGAAGTCGTTGAGGAATAGCCCCCATTCCATCGGTACAACCTGCACTTTGATGTTCAGCGGTTGAAGTTGGGCCTGAATCGCTTGGGCAATATTCACCTGCGATTTGTAATCGGCCCCGACCTTGATGGTCATCGAGAATCCGTCTTTATAGCCAGCCGCGATCATCAACTGCTTGGCTTTGTCCAGATTGGTAACCTGCACCTTGCAAGTGGCGTGGGCCCAGCTGAAAGAGGGAACCGAACCGCAATTGAGCGGCGTGCCGTGGCCGAACAGCGCCGTCTTGACGATCGAGTCGCGGTCGATGGCATACGAGATCGCCTGACGCACCCGCACATCGCTGAACGGCTTTACTTTGTTGTTGAGGCTCATCTCATCGTAGTTGCTGCTGGAGCCGCCGACCAGCTTGACGCTGGAATTGGTCTTGAGGCTGTCGATCTGGTTAAATGGCACACTCATGGCGATGTCGGTCAGCCCGCTTTGGAGATTGATGATCCGGCTGACGTCGTCTTTGACGGCCTTGAAGACCAACTGATCGACATAAGGCTGATTCTTTTCCCAGTAGTAGGGGTTGCGTTCCAGCGTGACCGAGTCGCCGGGCACCCAGCGCACGAACTTGAATGGGCCGGAGCCGAGCGGCACTTTGTTGAGATCCTTGCCCTCGGCGTAGCCGCTCGGCATGACGCCCATGGTCTGGTCGGCCATCTTGATCAAGAACGGCGCAAAAGAAGCCTTGAGCTTGATCACCACCTGATTGGGGCTGGGCGCTTCGATGCTGGTGATATTCAGCAGGTCGCCGCGCCGAGGAGAAGCCAGTTTGGGATCAAGGACACGCTTGATCGAGTACACCACGTCCCGGCTGGTCAGGGCGCGGCCATCCGAGAACTTGACGCCGGGGCGCAGGGTAAAGGTGTAAGTCTTGCCATCGGCGCTGATTTTCCAGCTCTGGGCGATTGCGGGCGCAGGCTGACCGTCCGGGGTGATCGTCGTCAGCGAATCGTAGATCTGATCTACCACAACCGACGACGAAGCTGCCGAAAGGGTTGCCGGATCCAGCCCCACGATATCGGCCTGCTGCGCGACCGTGAGTGTGCCGCCGCGCACAGGCGCACCTTGAGACTGGGCAGCGCCGTTCGTGCTGGCTGCCATGAAGGCCGTGAGGAGAAGAACCGATAACGAACGCTGAGACAAATGAGACATGACGCACTCCTTGGCAAAAGCCAGATAGCAATGAATGAAGCTATAAGTACTGCTCAGTGTGGCCCTTGAATGAAACTATGTCAAGCGCCAATGGCCGGGTTGATCTCATTCACGCAGGCCGCGTTTTTTGTTACAGTGCTGGAGATGACTACTCCAACAGACGGCAATCGGCGCTTTCCTGAAACCCGGCGCGGCGACCATGTGGAGCTTTACCAACGCTTGGGCGGACAGGAGGCCGCCCTTCCTGACCCCTACCGCTGGCTCGAAGACGCCGAGTCGCCTGAGACACGGAAATGGGTCGAGGCCCAAAATGAGCACGCGGCGGCCTACCTAAGCGCCCAGCCCCTCTGGGATATTTACCGCGCACGCCTGACTGAACTGTGGAACTTTCCCAAGAGTGGAGTGCCCTGGCACCGGGGCGCTTCCTATTTCCGCACGTTCAATCCGGGACTGCTGAATCAGCCGCGCCTGGAAGTCGCCGCTGGCCCGCACGGCCCTTGGCGCGGGCTGCTCGACCCCAATTTGCTGAGCGAGGACGGCACGGTTTCGCTGACAGCGGCCTCGGTCAGCCGCGATGGACACTGGCTGGCCTACAGCACCCAGAGTGGCGGCAGCGACTGGCTGACCTGGCAAGTCCGCGACGTGGCAACCGGTGAAAACGGCCCCGATCTGATCGAGTGGAGTAAATTCAGTGACGCGACGTGGCATCCGGATGGCAGCGGTTTTTACTACGCCGCCTATGACGCGCCGCAGCCCGGTGAAGCGCTGACCGGCACCAACCGCGACCAGCGACTGATGTTTCACCGTCTCGGCACGGCCCAAGCCGACGACCAGGTGGTGCTCAGCCGTTCCGATCAACCGGACTGGGGTTTCCGGCAAATAGACATCACCGACGATGGCCGCTTTCTGGTCGTCGAGGTCTGGCTGGGCACCAGCCGCAAGAATCAACTGTGGGTGCAGGAGCTGGGCAGCGCTCAGCCCTTCGTGGAACTCGTCGGTGAATTCCGTGCCGGATACCATCTCATCGGCAGTGAAGGCGACGAACTGCTGCTGCTGACCGATGAGGACGCGCCGCTCAACCGGGTGCTGCGCTGGAACATCTCGACCGGCGAGCGGCGCGACGTTCTGGCGCAGGGCGCTCATCAGCTCGATTCCGTGTCGCTGGTCAAGGACGGCCTCCTTGCCGTCACGCTGCACGACGCCAGCCACCGCCTTCACCTGTATTCACGCTCAGGTGAGCGGCACGGGGAGATTGCGCTGCCCGGCCTGGGCACCCTGCAAGACCTGCACACCCAGCCGGGTGATTCCGAGGTCTTTTTCGGCTTCGATTCGTTTCTGGCACCCCTGACGCCCTACCGCCTACAGCTGCCGAATACCACTCCTGAAGTTCTGGGGGACACGTTATCTGCTCAAGATACCGGGGCCTCCCAAGACACAGGGGCCTACGAGGTGACCCAGACCTTCATTCAGAGCAGCGACGGCACCCGCGTACCATATTTCCTGATCGCGGCCCGTACCCTGACCCGGGACGGCACCAACCCCACTTTGCTGTACGGCTACGGGGGCTTCGGCGTCAGTGTGCTCCCGAGCTTTAATCCGGGGATGCTCGCGTGGCTGGAGCGCGGCGGGGTGTTCGCCGTCGCCAACCTGCGGGGCGGCGGCGAGTACGGCACCGCGTGGCACCAGGGCGGCATGCTGGACAGCAAGCAAAACGTGTTCGATGATTTTATAGCCGTGGCCGAGCACCTGATCTCCACCGGCGTCACCAGCGCCGCGCACCTGGGCATTCAGGGAGTCAGCAACGGCGGCCTGCTCGTCGGCGCGGCAATGACGCAGCGTCCCGAACTGTTCGCGGCAGCGGTGCCGCAAGTCGGCGTGATGGATATGCTGCGCTATCACCTCTTCACGGTCGGGTGGAGCTGGGCCAGCGATTACGGACGCAGCGACGATCCCCAGATGTTTGATGTTCTGCGGGCCTACTCGCCGCTGCACAATTTGCGGGAAGGAACGCGCTATCCAGCCACGCTGATCACCACTGGCGACCACGACGACCGCGTGGTGCCCGCACATTCCTACAAGTTTGCGGCCGAGTTGCAGCGCTGCCAAGCGTCCGAGGCTCCTACCCTGATCCGGATTCAGACCCGGGCCGGACACGGTGCCGGTAAACCGACCGCCCTGCTGATCGAGGAAGCCGCCGATCTGTTCACCTTCCTGGAAGTTGAGCTGAAAGGGACAGACGCTTCACAGGCGTGATAGAGAAGAATGAAGATGCAGACGGCACAAAAGACTGAGCAGACCGCAACCAGAGCACTCTCGACCCGCCAAGACGTGATTGGGCACATTCAGGACACCTTGGCGCAGTTGCCACCGGCCCAGCAGCGGGCGGCGCATTTCGTGATGAACGCCCTTTCGCAGGTGCCGTTCATGACGACCACAGCGCTCGCGGAGGCGGCGCAGACCAGTCAGGCGACCGTGACCCGGCTGGTGCTGTCGCTCGGCTTTCGCAGCTACCTGGAATTTTCCGAGACGGTCAGCCGCGTGGTGCTCAGTGAACTGGGAGAAGCCGCGCCGCCCGACCGCTTCGAGCAGTCGCGCTCCCATCCTGATCCGACGTCCCTTCTTCACCAGGAAGCGCAGCATATCTTGCAACTCGCCGCACTGGTGGAGGGTCAAACCTTTCAGCGCGTGGTGCAAAAGCTTGTGGGCGCACGCGAGGTCATCGTGGTCGGCATGGGCGCTTCGGCTTGCCTCGCTTCCCACACGGCCCTCTACCTCTCCCGCCTGCGCCCCGGCGTGCGCTCGGTCACGACCCTGGATATCGGGCAGGCCATAGAAACGCTGAACGCTGGCCCGGACGTTTGGGCGTTGGTGTTCACGGTACCGCGCATCACCGTTGATCTGGAGCGCTACCTGACTCTCCTGCGGCGCTGCCAGGTGCCGGTGGTGCTGGTCGCCGAGCAGCCGGCCAACCCGCTCATCCCCTTCGCCAGCGAACTGCTGGTTGTGCCGGTTTCGCGCAGTCCCACCACTTCAGTTCCCGCCGCCATGCTGGTGCTGGGCACCCTGCTGGTGGACGCCGTAGCGCAGGCCCAACCCGAGCGCACTGCTGCACAGCTCGCCACCTTTGAACAACTGCTGGTGCGGGAGTTGCCGCAGGTTCTTCCCGAAACGATGCCCTCGCCCCAATTTATATTCACGGCGGCCTCACCGCTGGAGGAGAACTGATGAGTCCGTCTGTTCCTAGCCGTACACACCTCCTCGGCACCGACTCTGTTCACACGGTCTGGTCGCGTGACCTCGCCCCGGCGCTGCGGGTGGCTCCGGGTGACACGATCACCTTTCAGACCCTCGACGCTTCCTACGGCGCGGTGGCGCGTCAGGTCGCTGCCGGTTCCCTAGACTGCCCCGAGACACTGCGCGAAGCCGTCCTGCAAAGCGTTTATCCTGAACAGCCAGCCACCGCCGGTGTGCGAGGACACCCCCTCACCGGCCCAGTGTTTATCGAAAATGCGCTTCCCGGAGATACTTTACAGATCGAACTTCATGGGGTCGAGGTGGCGGCCTGGGGCTGGAACGCTTGCCGTCCAGGGGGAATTGGTCTGCTTGACGACGAGGTGCCGGAGGCCCATACCCAGTTCTGGGATCTGAGAGACGGCCACTCCGCCGACTTTCTGGGCCTGGCCCGGATTCCTCTGGCTCCTTTTCCCGGCATCGTCGGCGTGGCTCCAGCGGAAGCTGGACTGCACCGCACCGCGCCGCCGCGCCAGGTGGGCGGCAATATGGATATCCGGCAGCTCACCGTGGGCAGCACCCTGTATTTGCCAGTCGAAGTAGAGGGGGCGCTGCTAAGCCTCGGGGACGTGCATGCGGCTCAGGGCGACGGCGAGGTGTCGAGCACCGGCATCGAGACCGACGCCCGCGTGACCCTGCGTGTACAGGTGCTCAAGGACAGGTCCATCCGCACGCCTCACCTGCGTACGGGGCCGGAGCCGACAGATTTATGGAGCGCCGGAGCGTACATGACCACCGGGCACGCTCCCGATCTACGCGAAGCGGCCCGCACGGCGCTGCGAGAACTGGTGGCGCACCTGCAGCGTGAGTACGGCCTGACTTACGTGCAGGCTTACGTGCTGTGCAGCGCCTGTGCCGACCTGAGAATCAGTCAAATCGTAGACGCACCTCATTTCACGGTGAGCGCCCTTTTCCCTGAACGTATCTTTGAGCGCTAAAGACAATAAGAGTGCATTTCTGGGAAATGAGACGGCCAATTTCCCAGAAGGTAATTCGTAGCAGGCGGAGTGGTGAAAAAGAGGGAGATGTTGGGGAACTGACCCATTCCCTCCACATCACTCGGCTTACTCCGTCACATCATTTCAGTCGTGTGGGGACTTGAACGTCGCAGATACTGAAATCCGCTCCTTTCTCACGCCTCACCTTGGCGATAAGTTGCGCAAAGGCTGGGCTCTGCGTATCCATCATTTCGACGTTGGGGCGCTGGCCTTCGGGCAGGTCGGCGGCCACCTGAACACGCTGCATCATATCAGGATTCGCTGGGGGCTCGCCAGCGGCCACCGTGGTGATAATTTCGCGTCCTATCACGGCATTGCCCCAGGCGGTGTACTGCAGGCCCAACCGGAATGAAGACGCCCCGCGCATAAAGAAAATTTCGCTGTTGGCGCTGTTCACGTCCTCCCCCCGGCCCATCCCAGCCACTCCCGGGCAGTAAGCGCCCCAGGCTTGGAAGTTAGGGACATTGCGCCGCTGGGTTTCCTTGGCAGAAACAGTCAGGATAGGCATGGTGCCCAGAAAACCTGCATTGCCGTCGCTGGTCTGTGTGACCTGTCGCCAGGGCGTTTTGTCTGGCAATCTCACCGAAAACTCGGCTTCGAGATTCGGATAGGTTGAAGTTCCCCCGTCTTTGTTGTTGGGATTGCCCGTCTGGACGACGAAGAGATCGATCACCCGGTGAAACTGCAAGCCGTTGTAGACCCCTTCACGGGCGAGCAGCTTGATGCGCTGGACGGCATTGGGTGCCAGGTCAGGGCGCATCTCGACGATCATGCGCCCTTTGGTGGTGTCAATGACCAATAGATTTTGCGGATCAAGTGGAACCCACTGGGCTTGAGTCTGCACAGATTGCATTGGAGCACACGAAGCGAGCAAGGACAAGCTGAGCCACAATGCAGATTTTTTCATAGCTCAGTATTAAGCTTCAGGTGAGAAACGTCAACAGACTTCTTAGAAAAGTCGGGGTTTGTTTTGGAACGTTTGCTAAAAAAGCGGCTCTTTTTGACTGAGCGGGTGTGCCGGACGCTTCAGCAGACCAAACATGGGCTCAGAGAGTTTTGATGACCCATATCTACCAAGAGCAGCACCCCGCCCGCCTTCAGTCTTTCGCGCTGCGAGCCGATTCAGTGGCCCGCTCTTCCGCTCACCTTTGGTGCGGAGAACTGAGTTGGCCCAGACCACCGCCCCGACCATGCCCGTGCTGACCACCACTGGGGCCACCAGCGAATACAGATAGAGTTTGTCGAGTTCTTCCCATCTCATTACTCCCAAGGGCGTGAGCGCCCCCAAGAGCGGCAAATCGATCTGGCATCTGCTCTCCGGCCTGTCCACCCCCCAAGTAGAGACTCCAGGTCCACTTGGCGAGCACCGCGCACCCACACTGGCACTTCCAAGCTGGCGGTAGCCATGCAGAGCAGCGGAGAACCGCCTACAGGCGTGGTTTGGTACTTGATGTTCCGCTTCAGCACAATCACCAACCCCTTCAAACACGCTTGCTACTTGGGCAAAGTCCACGAGTATGTCTCAGGGCCGTAGTGCCTGTCCCCGCTCATCTCCGCTTTGAAGCAGATAGGTTTTGAGATCACTGACGAAGCCCTGAGCGTCCAGCGCCGCCAGCCGGGAGTGGGCCTGCTCAAGCAGGGGCGCGGCGTCCAGTTGGCCCGCGAGGATCAGGTGGCGCAACTGATCGAGTTCGAGGGCGCTGAATTTGCGGCCGTACAGCAGCGCAAGCCGCTTGACGGTAAAGGTCGCCGCTTCTTCCGGCGAGCGGCTTCTGACTTCGCTACTCAAATTGGGCGCGGGCGGCTCATCTTGCACCGGGGAAACGCGGCGTTCGCGTGGGATCACGCTGCGCACCACTTGGCCCTGTCCAGCATCTGGGTACTGGTCGGGGTGCTTGATGAGGTGAACGAGCGCGTGCGCGGGCGTCTTCTTGATTTTGAGCGCCTCCGAGGCTATCAAGCGCTCAAACAACGACACCCGCGCCATCAGCACCGAAACGGTGTAGAGCCTCACCAGTTGCCGCGACACGCCGTCCGCTACCCCGTGGGTTCGCAGCCGCTGGAGGAGCGTCGGGTTGATGGGCGTAAATTCAGGAGCAAACTCGTAATGCAGACGCTGTTTGCGCCCCCGCCCGTCGAGGAGGACTTGGCGCAGGTAGCCCCGGCGGAGCAACTCCTCATGCGGCCCTTCCAGAGCGCGGCGCACCACATCCGGGCGGGTGTTGGGCAACTTGCACTGATCGGCCCACTCGATCAGGCCTACCTCGTAGCGGTCAATGATCTCGTCCGGGTCTTCGGGGTTGTAGCGCATGGCGTCAAGCAATCGGAAAATAATGCGGGTCCGGGGACGCGACAAAGACTGCATAAACTCGATGTTGAGCGGTTTGGTGTAACCGCTGCGGAGGGACAGCGCCAGCGGCCCGGCCAGCCGCAGCCGCAACATGCTGCGTTCATCGAACTTCCCTGATTCTCCCTGATGGGTGTATTCCAGCGACTCAATGAAGTGAAACTTGGCGGTGGTCCAGCGGCGATTGGGATGGTCACGCCAGCCGCCACTGACCTCATAGGAGGTGGTGTGCAGCCGGTCTAAGCTGACCGAGAGCATTTCGCGGTACTTGCCATTGCGGTGAAATCCGGCGAGGCGCAGCAGTTCAGAAACGGCCAGCACCATCTCGCCGTCTTCTGGCAATCCAATACTCATGTAGTGGTCGATCAGGGCGCTGCTGACGTCATTGTCGATGCCGTGGGGGATGCCCTGTTCCGGCAAAGCCCGACAAGCCACTTTGACCACCCGGTCGCCCTGCTGGTACGTCACGCGCCAAGAATGCTGGCCCGACACCTGATCTTGTGCCGAAACCAAGTTGAGACGGCCCCAATTCAAATCGTCGAAACGTGCCCCGGCGTGTTCGGTCATAAATCTCCTTTGTTGGTGAACAAGATACCTGACTCCTGAAAGATCTTTTGTATAAAGATATTGGTGAAAAACACCACCAAAGCCAGAAAAAAAGTAACGTCCCAGACGGTGTAAACGCAGCTTTCTCCACAGGTATGTCTCAGCAAATGCTACGAGTGTGTCTCAGTGAAAGGGGCCAAAACACCCCCACTCTGTCTCAGGGGTGGCAGAGAAACGCCACGAGTGTGTCTAAGCAAATTCCACCAGTGTGTCTCAGGGAGAGGTGAGACACACTGGTGGCGTTTGCTTAGAACACCACCAGTGTGTCTCAGGGAGGGGGGGGCCAAACGCTACGAGTGTGTCTCAGGCAAATCCGCGTTATCCCACGAGTGTGTCTCAGTGAAATAGGCTAAACGCCATAGGTGTGTCTCAGGCCATTACGAAGGTGTAGCGTAAATGTGATGGTAGAGATTGTGGATGAAGTGGAATCTCAGCAAGTAACCTCTCTTGCGAAAAAGCGGGTAGGCGTTCATCCGGGCGTCTGCTCTGCCCAATAACAGGCTGTGAGTTTTTTCACTCTCTTGATGCAGGATTTCAACTTTCTTGCGGAGTCTGCGAATCTTTTGTTGGTCGGCACTCAGCAGTCGCCGGCCGTAACCGAGTGGGCTGGAATGACCCCCTCGGTTGCTAGCCGATAGTCTGGGAGCTGCCGGGCCGTGAGTGGTGCTGGCGAGTTTTATGTTGACCCGATCTCAGCGTACCCAGGGCGAGCTATTGAGACGCTGCGCGGTCACCTGTCCCAATAGCTACGGTGGCTGCACCACGAAACGGAAAGCTCGAAATCGCCACCTCAGACCAGTTGCCACTGAGCGGAGCGGTTCACCGATAGCTGCCGGCGCGAGGTGACTTACATCAAGTCGTCACTGACATATCAGCTTTTTGATATTCGGGCAACTAAGCTGTCCTAAGCATTGCTGAGTCAGGCCCAAGTTAGAGCGGGATAAGCGAAGCAGAGGCACGCGGCACCCGCTGCATCCAGCTTCTCAAATCGGCCAGCGCTTCGTCACTCAGGTCGCTGGTGGCCGTACCGTCTTTGTGAATGATCCAGCCCCAATAGTTGACAGACTCCGGCAGCCCCTTAAAGCTGTACGGGCCCGGAGCCACCTGTCCAGAGAGCCTCACGGTGACTTGGTTTGGGTAGAATCTCTGCTTGAAGCGCTTCTCAAGCCGTTCTTCCCGGTTGTGATCCACGCCGGAAACACCGAAAAACATGAAAAAACCGTTGAAGTCAGGCCAGTTGCTTGGGGCCTTTTGGCGTTTCACTGATACGTCGAGTAGCTTGATTGGCTCCATAGTTGTTCCTTTTCGGTGAGCACGCCCACAGCACTTTCCCACGGCGTCCAACTGCCGCCTTAGTTGCGGTGTCGGCGTAGCCCAGTCACTCGCGCAGTATGAAGGGGGCTCAGCAGGTTGCCGCGAGTGTATTGCCGAAGGCGGACGCTGTCTAGGCCCAATGTCCGCGCGGTGTCCTGCAACAGCCCTTGGCCACTCGACTGGGTTTCGCTAAGGCAAGGAGCGAGTTTCGAATGGGTGCTTGAGCGACACAGCTGACCGAACGAAGACTGTAGCATAGCGTACTTTGACGGAAATCAACTGTCCGTCTCATGGCTTCCCCGACATACTGATGCCCTGATGGTTAGCTCTGTCTCGAAGGTTCAATGTCGGTGATACGCGAGGAGCGTGCCACGAACCAGCTACAGTCGCCCGCTGTTTTCCGGTTCCGCTGGTGGCCGACCATCATCTTTTGGGTCTCAATGCACCTGCTGCTGGGTTTCTGGCTCTTCGGAAGATCCGAGAAACCCGTCTGGTCACCTGTTTCGAGCACTCTATTCCTTCTTCTGGCCGCCGTCCTCATTTTCTTTATCTCTTGGATGCTGGGAGCGTTCCGGCTTCCACGCCAGATCGTGCTGCCCACCATCGTCTTGACCAGTGGCATCGTCCTGACTTCCATTCAGGAAGGGTTTTTCCCGCAGACGGCGACTTCCAATCCTGTGTGGCGCACGGCCCTGCAACTTCTGCTCGTCGCTGGGTTCGTGTGGATCATGGTCTTCAACGTCCAAACGATGCTGCACCGCTTCAAACGCCAGCACCGTCTGGCGAATCAGGACAACCTGACAGGTCTTCTCAACCGGACGGGGATGCAGCGGGCTTTGCACCACCTCACGCCGCAGCGAAAAGCGGTGCTGATCATGATGGATTTGAATGACCTCAAATCCATCAACGACCTCCGAGGCCACGATGCAGGTGATCAGCATATTCAGGCGGTTGCACAGGCCATCACGGAAGCCCTCCCAAAAGACGCCGCCGCCAGCCGCTGGGGAGGCGATGAATTCTTGGTCATTTTGCTCCATTCTAGTGTGGCGCAGGCCGATCATTTTGCTCAGACGGTCATCAAGCATTCGCCCAAAGTCCGCCTGACTTTGCCCGCTCTGGCGTTCGGGGCCGCGCAAGTTCACTCGTACGAGGACCTTCAGCGGGCCATTGCCGTCGCGGATCAGCGGATGTACGAGCACAAGGAATTTACCAAAAGCACCCATCTAGACACTACCGTTCAGCATGTGCCGAGCGCCGAGGAGTTCATGCGGCTGATCGAGGGTCTCACCTCCGCCCACGAACTGCTGCGGCGCGGCCTGGAAAACTTGCGGCTTATTCTCGGCTTTGACGCCAGCTCGTATTACGAACTGTTGGGCACCTCGCTTCAGTCCGTTTACATTTCAAGTACGCAGGAGCAGCAAGAAGCGCCGCTGCATAGCCTCAAGCGCGACGTTTCCAGCGGTCTGCTGGGTCAGGCGATGGTCACCAACAGCACCATCGGCACCGCCGACTATCCCTCGGAGGGCAGAGCGATGCCGGAATGGGTCGCGACTGGGCTCCGCAGCTTGCTGGCCACGCCAGTGCGCGACGCCGGGTCGGTTGTGGGCGTGCTGGTGCTCATGAGTTACCACAACTGGCGGCCCATCACCCCGCACGCTCGCCGCCTGCTCGAAGCGGTGGCGCTCAGACTCGGCTACATCTTGGAACATGAGCGCGTTCTCAAACAAGTCGAACTCACCGTGGAAGGTGGGCTGATGGCTCTGGGAGCCGCGCTGGAAGCGCGTGATGTGGAATCGTTCGGTCACACCCAGCGGGTGGTGGCTTACGCCGAAAAATTGGGCGCGGCCCTTGGGTTGCCCCGGGCGGCCCTGATCGAACTCAAGCAGGGCGCGTACCTGCATGATATCGGCAAGCTGATGGTGCCGGACGCGCTGCTACGCAAACCGGGCCGCTTGACGCCCGAAGAATTCAAGACGATGCAGCAGCATGCCCAGCAGGGCTTTGCGTTGGCCTCCAGAATTCCCAGTCTGTCGCAGGGGGCTCTGGACATCATTTTGTATCACCACGAGAACTGGGACGGTGGAGGCTATCCTTCTGGCCGGTCGGCCTTGCAGATTCCGCTGCTGGCCCGCATCTTCACGGTCTGTGACGTCTACGAAGCGTTGATCAGCGTGCGGCCCTACAAACCGGCTTGGCCCGTGGACGTGGCCCTGAGCGAGATTGGAGCGCAGGCGGGCAAGAAGTTTGATCCGCAGGTCGTCGCTGCCTTTCTCAAGCTGATGCGTTCGTAGAGACTGGCACTGAAGTTCGTAAGCACCCGCAACTCATCCCGACGCTTAGGCCAGCCGAATGGCCACGCGGTTGCGGCCTGCATTTTTGGCGGCGTAGAGCGCGGCGTCGGCGGCCCGCATCACGTCCTGCACCGACGTGGTGGAGTCCAGCCGGGCGACGGCAGCGCCCAAACTGACAGTTAGGCTGAGCTCAGGGCGCACGGTAGACCAGTCGTGGTTCTGGATGGTTCGGCGCAGGTCTTCACCAATGTCCAAAGTCGCGGCGCGGCCGGTGTCGGTCATGACCAGCACGAATTCCTCGCCGCCGTAACGGGCCAGCAGGTCTCCCCGTCGCAACTGGCCCCGCAGCAGCCCGGCCACTTGGCGCAGCACCTCATCACCGACCAGATGCGAGAAGCGGTCATTGACCGCCTTGAAATGATCGATGTCGCACAGCACGATGCTGACCTGTTGTCCCGGCGACAATCTGGCCAGCGCCAAGTCGAAGGCCCGCCGGTTTGGCAGCCCGGTCAGCGCGTCCTCATTGGCATGCTGCTCGAGGCGGGCCATGAGTTCGGCACTCTGGGCCTGAGCTGCCCGCAGGTCATGGTTGGTTTCCTCTAGCTTGGCGTTCAGTTCACTCAGCTCGGCGTTCAGGCGCTGGGCTGCTTGCCGTTCGCGCTCGGCTTGCTCCAGACCGAACTGCACCCTCAAACTCTGGAGGCGCTGATCCGAAGCCGCGCTGAACAGCTCTCCGTTGAGCTGGAGATGCCCTTCCAAGTGATTGAATGCTTCACGGTACTGGCCCGTCTGCCGGTAGAGCGCCGACAGCGCCAGATCGACTTTACACAGCTCGTTGCGGAGCTGGCCCTGCTGAGCCAGGGTTCGTGCGCGGTGCAGGGCGCTCAGGGCGTCTTCTGGCTGATTCGAGGTCCCCAGCAGTTCGGCCAGATGCAGCAGCGTTTCGGTTTGCCCACGCCTGTCTCCAGTCTTTTGCTGAAGTTCTAAACTGCGTTCAAACAGTTGCCGCGCTTCGTTCCCGGCTCCCTGCCGCTGCCCCACCCGCCCCAGAGACACGGCGATACCGGCGGTGGCGACCTGATTTCCGGTGCGCTCGAAAAAGACTCGGGCTTTCAGATACATGGCTCTGGCCTGCGCGAACTGCTTTAAGCCGAAGTGAGCGTCGCCCGCGTTCTGGCAGGCCATGGCGTCCAACTCGGGGTCGTCCTCCACCTGCACCTTCAGGCACGCCGCAGCGGCTTCCAGCGCGTCGTCGTAGCGCTCCATTTCGTTATACGCCGCGCTGAGATTGCTGAGCGCGATCCGTTCGATAAGCGGCAGCTCCTCTTGCCGGCTGAGGCCCAGTGCCAGCAGGTGGTGCTCCATTGCGTTGGGATGATCTCCCATGGTGCTGTAGGCGGCCGCGATATTACTCAGCGCCGTGATCTCGCCCTGGGTGTCGCCCAGCGCCGCACTCAGGTGCCTGACCTGAATGAAGGTCGCCAGCGCCTCGACTGGGCGGCCCTGCTCATTTTGCGCGACGCCCAGCCACTTCAAGCTGTCGCGCCGCAGCTCCTGATTGCCTAGTTCGCCGCAGAGGTGCAGCGCCCGGCACAGCTCTGGTTCTGCCGCTCGGAATTCTCCTTGCTTGGCCAGTCCGAAGCCCAAGCAAAACGAGGCGCGGGCCAGTTCGGCGTCCTCCAGCGGCTGCTCCAGCACCAGACGGGACAGGCGCACGGACTCGTGTGGGTCGCTGACTCGGCAGGCCCAAGCCGCACCCAACATTGCCCGGATCTGATCTGGGGAAAGGGGAGAGAGATCAAGGCTGGGAATCGGCATGAAATAGGATCCTTCGGGTTCAGACGGCGACGAAACGGCATCGGCGGGCTTTTTTGCAAGTATACGTTTGGGACACCGAACGGATCTAAGAATGCATTCTACCTGCCCCCCTCTTACCGCAACCTCTCATCCACTCGGAGTGCCGTCCAGTCCGTTTAACAAGCTGGGTCTTCATCAATTTTTGGCAGCCCCCAAAGAGGGGGGAGGAGGCCCCAGTACTAGACACGGCCACAAGGGCAGCGATTTCCAGACTGAAGGACAGCACGCCTAGTTTAGGTGGCTTGTTCGGCCCGCTCCTTGAGCGCCGCGTTGATGCGCGTAAAGTCTTCACGGACGCTGCCCCGGATCCAGCCGTGCAGGAAGGGCACCAGCAGCCCCCGGAAGCGTTCGCCGTGGCGAAGACGGGTCACGCCCGGCCTGACCTCGTCAAGTACGAAGGCGTGTTCGCCGTCAAACAGTCCTGGCACCCACAAGCGGCCCAGCCAGCGCAGCTCTTTGTCTGGAGTGACAGTCAAGACTTTGGGCCGAAAGACCATGCTGGACTTGCCTGAACGGTTCTCGAATTCAATGGTTTTACCGGCCTTCAGCTCACCCTCCAAACGAACGATCACCGGATTCCACTCCGGGTAACGGCCAGCGTCGGTCAACACTTCCCAGACACGCTCCGGCGCGGCACCAATTTCAAACAGTAGGGGCGTCCTACAAAACAAGAAAGACCCGCCCAAACGTTGAGTCGGAGCGGGTCTTTTTACTGCATATTTCAGGGCTTTTTGTAAACCTAAGTGCAGTATGGCGGAATCTGTGGCATAAGTTATCCACAGCTCCCTGCTCAGGCTATGGATAGGTATTCGGAGTTCGGAGTTCGGAGTTCGGAGTTAGCGCAGACTGCCCGTGACATTTGGTGGGACTGAACGCGAGGCGGGGAGCTGGCTACAACCGGAAAGGAGCAGGGCGGCGGCTAGGATCAGGAGGCCAGGGCGCTTCATGGCAGTCTCAGATAGATCGGACGCACGCCGCTGCTGGCTTTGTAAAAAGTGATGCTGCCAGCTGTGACTTTGCCCTGAGCAATCGCCACACGATAGAGATTCTTCGCCGGGGTATCTGGCAGGGTGCACCCGGTGTACCCGCTGGCCCGCCGCTTGCAATTCTGGTCAGTGGTTACGAAGTCGCCAGAGAGCAGTAAAGCGGGGGCCGTCGCGGTGTCCGGGCCGGGGTTGACGAAGATCACACTGGCCCCGTCGATCTTCAGTGAGGCGCTTTCCTGCTGAGCCGCTTGCAGGGCCGGAGCGCAGGAGCTGAGGGCGATGAGGCCGGTTAAGGCTAGTAGTCCGAATCGCTTTTTCATAGTTCACTCTCCAAGAGTTCCTGAATCTTGAGCCTGTTCTCGGCAGACAAGTGGGTATCGCCGTCGCTCAAGTCTTGAATGACGGGCGCGAGGACGGGTGCGAGTTTGAGCAGGGTGGTGATAGACACCTTGTCGCCTACCATGCCGGTGATGAGCTTCAGCAGTTCGTTCATGGGATTGCCTCCAACCCGCTTGGCGGGCGCTCGATGATGACGGTGGCCCTCGGGTCTATCGGGGCCGCGTCGGGGCTGTCTGGGAGCGAGGTGTCTGCCGGTGGGCCGGGTTGCTGGATGTTGACTTGCTGCGCGTCCTGAATCGCCACGCCGCCGCCCCCGAAATAGCCCAGCACCGTCTTGAGGCCGTCCCGTCCCGCCACGCTCACCACAGCCGCAAAGAAGCCGAACAGAGCCGCGCCGATCCAGCCGGGTTGCCCCAAAGTGGCCTTGCCAGTCACGGCGTAAATGGTCAAGCTCAGCGCCATGCCCACAACTGCCGCAATGCCGCGCCACAGCCAAGGGTTCCAGGTGATCGGCGGTTTGCGACGCTCGAAGTCCCGCTTAATCGTCGCCACAAGGCCAAACACCAGCAAGCCCAGCGAAACGGGGCTTCCGGCCAGCGCGACAAGCCAGTCAAGATTTAGTCCACTCTGATCCATGTGTCCCCCCCAGTGGCATTGATGACCACCGCTTTCGAGTTCTGAATGGTGACTTTCGAGCCGCTTACGTCTTGAAACGGTGCGCCGCGCTCGGAGAGCATGACGCGGTGATTCGGCTGGACAGTGATCGGAGGAATTGCGGGCGGGAAGCTGACATCAATCGGCGGTGACGTGGGCTTAGCTGCTGCCTCCTGCCACTGCTGCGCCTGTGTTCTGAGCGTGTTCACCCGCCGCTGCCAGCCCTTGCCAAACGTTTTCCACGAGGTCAAGCTCTGCAAAAACTGCAAGCGGAGATCGAGATAACGCACCCAGTCTTTTGTCTGTGCCAAAAAGCCCAGCGCACGCGAAACACCGCTATTGATGGCCGTGTCAAAGACAACTAGGGCAAGCGGCGGGGGCAGGTGATCGCAGGCGGCCCTATCCCAGTAGTTCTGTTTGTAAATCGCCCGAGCATCTTCCAGGGTCAGATTGCGGATGTCGAGCGTCGGGTAAGCGTGGGCGGCCACGCCATACTTGGTGCCTTTGAGAATGCCGCCCTTCTGACCGAACGCGCCGTCAGTCCAATTTCCCCGATCGCGCGGATCTGCACCGTAACCACCCTCGTGGCCGATTACAATTTCAAAGGCTTCGTTGAATCCGTTCATGTGGCCTCCGCTCTCAGCGACTCGACTTCCTCGCTCAGCACCCGGATTCGCCGTTCACGCTGCTGGATGATTCGCACCAGCAGCAGCACGCACAGCGCGAACGACAGCACCAGCAGTCCGTAGCGCACCGCGTCCGCCAGCAGGTAAGCGTCTCCGTTTCGCAGGGCACGGGCGCTCGGTGGCGGCCAGAAGTAACAGGCGGAGTAATAAGCGACCACCGAGGCCAGCGGCAAGCGGGCCGACTTGCCGGGAAACTGCACCAGAATCAGCACCGACGCCCAGCCCAGCACGACGCCCTGGACGATCAGGAACAGGACGGACAGCAGCGCCGGACTCACAGCTTCACCTTGCCTGCCGCCAGAATCCGCATGGCGATGGTGGCTCCGGTGAGCAACCCAGCCAGGAAGCCGGTTCGCAGGGTGCTGGCGGGCGGAATGTCGTTGATGCTGTCGGTCAGCACGCCCAACACGCTGGGGACGTCCATCACGTACAAGAAGAGGTAAGCCAAGCCGAAGATGGTCAGCGCGGCGGCCAACTTGGTGGCCAGCGGTGTGCGCGGCTGGAGATGCCAAAGCATGAGCACCGACAGGGTGGTCAGTGCGCCGATGCTCGCCAGATACCAGCAGGCCACCAAGGCTCCCCAGACATCAAGGAGATTTGGAATCATCATCGTCCCCCTTTTTCTTGCGGACGCTCAGCGCCGTCACCAGGCCGCCAATGATGGTCGACAGGCCTGCAAGAAGGTCTTTGTCCGGTGGATCGCCGGTCACGGCGTACCGGCCCAGCACCATCAAAATTGCTGCGCCGATCATGTAGGTCAATACAGTCAAGGGGTCTTTCATCGGCTCCTCGGGGAATCATGGTGAACCTCGCACGGCGACGCGGTAGGGTTTGCCGCTTCCGGCCAGCCATTCAAGCTGCCGGTACACGGGGACGGGGCCGAGCTTCTGAGCCACGCGGGGCAGGACTTCCAGCGGTTCGCCGGGGTAACGCCCGCCGTAGTTGCTCAAGCGCACGAAGGCGTGTCCGGCGCAGTCTGGGACGGTCGTGACGACGATGTACCCGAACGGCAACCCGCCCGGAGCGTTGGCCCAGGGCGCGGGTTGCCAGACCGCTTCGACTCGGCACAGCGGGAGCGGCGGTTCCGGCCGCGCCGAGAGGACGCCAAGGCCCACGAGCGCTGGCACGAGCAGCAGAAAAGTAAGTTTCAAATTGCCTCCGAGATCATGCTTAAAGTCTTGCCGCGCCCCTGACACCTGAGCGCGGCAAAGCAAAAGCCCGCGCTGAGGCGGGCTGGGGGTGGGTTTGGGTGGCTGGTGGCTCTGAGAGGCGGGCTAGCTTTTGCGCGGATCAGCCCGCTTGAGCGGGTAGTGATCAAATTCATGACGATGCCGCAGATAGGAGAAGCGTGTGATGGCGGTAATCAGGCTCAACAGGGTGAGAGCCTCAATACCGATGCTCCAACCCCACGGCACCTTGAGAAAAGTCAGCAGCAGACCCACAGTGAGCGTGGGGAGAACGATCATCCAGAGGCGGTTGCGTAGACTTTTCAGCAAGCAGGCCAGCATGTATTCGCGCCGTATCATTCTTCCAATACTGAATGTTTTGCATTCCCGAGTCACCACCTTTTTGGAGGGTGGATCAGAAGGAGGGCTGCGAGGGCAAGGATGCGTTTCAAGGGGGTGGGCCTCCTGGAATGCGAAAACCGCCCGGAGGCGGCTTTATGTTGAAAGCGTATATTTGTTTATGAATCTGCTGTAGGATAAATGAGCAATGGCCCTCGCGGTGCGCTAACACCCAGGACCTCTGCGCCTTTAGGGAGGCATCAGCATGAAAGAAAATACCGCATTGGCGGCGTCCATGCCTTATCCCCACAACTGGGACACGCTCGCCCGCGACAAACGGGAGAAGATCGTTCGCAAAGCACTGAAATCAGAGGACGTGGAGACGCTGCTGAGCCTCACGGACCACAATCTCCTGATGTTCGGGAAGGGTGGCGCTCACACCAGTCCGCACACCCGGCGGGCCTATGCAACCGGCGTGCGGGTCTACCTCGCCTACGCGCTGCCGCTGGGCTGGAAGCGCCTGACCGAGTACGACACCGACCTGACCATCGGGTACCTGCGCCAGCTGGAGCGGGCAGGCGTGAAGCCCGGCACCATCAACAGCCGCCGCAGTGCTGCCCGCGCTCTGTACAGGGCCTTGCGCTGGGCCGGGGTGCTCCAGGCTGACCCGTTCGGAGACACGCCCCGCGCTCAGGACAACGAGGACCGCTGGGCGAAACGGGAAGCGTACTCGAAGGAAGACATCGAGCGCTTGCTCGGAGTGGCCGGGCCGGGGGAACGCTTGCTGATCTTGCTGGGGGCGCACGGGGCGCTCCGCATGTCGGAGATGGTGGCGCTGGACTGGTCACACATCGACCTGGAGGCCCGCACCATGCGGATCTTCGGGAAGGGTCGGAAGTTGGCGTTGGTGCATCTGTCTGGCCTCCTGCACGAAGCGTTGAGCGGCGTGGCGGTTGAGTTGCGGCGCGGGCTGGTGCTGCCGTGGTGCAACCCGAAGTCGGTCAGACTGGCTCTGAAGCACCTGTGCCTGATGGCCGAGGTGAAGTACGAGAAGCGCCAGGTGCACGGCTTGAGGCACTCGGCGGCCACCATGCTGCTGAGCGAGACGCACGACATTTTCGTAGTGGCGAGGCACATGCGGCACTCCAGCATCGCCACTACGGAGATCTATGCAAAGGCCGACCCGACGCGGCTGGTGGGGGCGCTGGCTCGGTTCGGGGAGGGGCCGGAAGCGGCGTAAGGGAAATCAGGAAGGCCACTCGATTCGGAGTGGCCTTTTTTGCTGTATTTGCTGGCTGATAACAACGCCAATCAGGCAGGAATTTGAGCAAGGACTTGCAGCACCTGCTCGCCTTTCGGTGTCAGATGGTAATGGACTAAGCCTCCATCGCTCCGACCTGACCTCAATAACTCAGTCGCAAGCAAACGCCTAAGAGCCGTCCCAACCGTCTGATCATCGTAGAGTTTCAAGTCATTGCGTATGGCGATGACCAACAATTGCCGACGTGTTCTCGGTGTGTCTGCCGAGGTACTTGCCAGCAGCGCATGCTCGATTGAACCGCTGACGACAACATGTGATTTCCAAGCGGAGGCCATTGGCTTCAGTATAGAAAAAAGCGCTGTACCTGCTGGCTGATACCTCTGAGAGTGGGGCGGGGCTGATGCTGCCGTTATTGGGGCGGTTCGCCAACAGGCATAATTCTGGGTGTTTTACGTTCGATTGACCCGAACCAATTTTTGAACACTCGCGCCAGCGGGCGCTCTAAATATTTATGCGCCAGCCAGCTTCCGCCGAGGACGATCACGAACACGAGCAGTAGAACCAACGTCGGGGGCAAGGATGCCTTGAGATCGTTCATCAGCCCATACCCGATATTTTGATGGAGAAGGTAGAGAGGATAGGTCAAAGCCCCCGCCCAAGCCCAAGAACGGAAGCGGTGATCTGGGATGCGGTGGGCGCTGATACCGACAAAGAGGGCGAAGATGGCCGTCACCACGAAGCCAATAGCCCACGGTGACATCGGCATATGATTCTGAGCGGTGAGAACATCTAAGCGGCGGACAGCAAACAGAATAGAAAGTGCCCAGCACCCGATTAGCGCCAAAATATCTACCGCTCCCGCCCGCCTCTCCCGCCAGATCAGGTAGAAAAGCCCGCCCGCAATGAAGTAAGAAGCGTACTGGGTGAGCAAAAAGACACTTAGAATCTTGCTGATCATCCCAAGCTGAAAAAACGCTCCCGCAGCAGTAATCGCCAACCACCACAGCAAAAGCGGGCGAATGTTTTTAATCAGCCCAGTCGAAAGAGCCAGCCAGATCAGGATATAAAAGGTAGTTTCATACACCAGCGTCCAATACACGCCGTCAACGTGGCTGATCTTCAAGAAAACTGTAGCTGGTGTGATTCCCAAAAGAGACATGTCTAGTACCAGATTCCTGACGCTGACCGCAAGAGCAGGTTCATGCGTGAAATATATGTACGCGAATGTGATAAGGCAGGCGGGAAGGAACATAGGCACCACGCGCACGAAGCGGGATTGAAAAAACTGGCCTGGCTTCCGGCCAAGCGAGGACATCAGCACCACGAACCCACTGATGACGAAAAATAAATCTACACCGAGATAACCATACTTGGCGATGGGAGCAAGTTGAGGCTGAACAATGCCTGTAAACTCTGCACCCCGGACAGTGTAATGATAGAGAACCACCATCAGAGCGGCCAGAAATCGAACAACATCCAGAACGTAGATTCTTGGTGATCCCGCCTTCAGATTTGTAGGTTCAGTCATCCTTATTTATACTTCATTTTTCACTAACGTTTCAGCCGTCTTTGGGGCGGGTGCGGATTGAAACTATCATCCCCTCTCAGGGCGCGATGAGTCCGTGCGCTCGCTGGACGGCCAGCAGGGCAATGAGCGCGGCCTGCGTGGTAGCAGCGTCTGTGGGGTTGGCAATTGCGGCTGCCCGCGCACCCACTACCTGCACTCCACCCACGCGGTAGTGTCCCGCCTCAATCCCCTGCCGCGCCCCGCCGACGCTGCTCCACACCTGCGTCAAAGTGCCGTCAGCGGTTGGATCAGTTGTTGTCCAGTACGCTGTCCCTCCATACAACAGGGTGTCGAATAGCGCGAATGTCTGATACGGACCCTGTTTGAAATACAGGTCATGCCAGCCGTCCGCCGTGCGGTACACCCGAAACTCCCAGTCGGCAGCGTTTCCGTGCGTGGTGAGGAGTGGCACCACCGTCACCGCGTTGCCTGCCCCCCGCACGCCGAACGCAAAGTCCACTGTGGCACTCCTGTCCCCCGTGCGGCCCGTACTCGTGCCGAGAATGACGCGCCCGCTGAAAAGGGCATTCTCATTTCCGGCAATGGGGTTGACTGCCTGAATCCGGCACAGGCGCGTCCAGACATCTGTGGCACTGGTTGGGGCCAGTTTTCTGCGGATGCTGCCCTGTGCATCCAGCTTGAGATTCAGAGCCGCCTCGATGTCTGTATCGGTGGCCCCGAACGTCAGCCCCGCCTTGAAGTAGGTCTTGCCGCGCACGATGCCGCCGCTGCGTTTGAGGTAGGCCCGGCCACCCAGCGCTCCGATGCGTGCCCAGACGCGGGCCAGCGCAATTCGGCCCAGACTGTCCACAGGATCAGCAAGCGTTACCCGCAAACGATCCGGCGCAACGCTTCCCGTCGTTGCCGGGTGCTGCCAGCCGGGAAACGCGCTGAAGTTGTCGGTCAGGTCAAGGTGCGTGACCCACGTATCCACGCTGCCTACCTTCACGCGGGCTTCCAACAGGACGCGGCGGGCGTTCCAACCGTAATCGAACACCAAGCCCCACATATTCATGCTGGCGTAATTCGCATCGAACTGAACCTCAAACGTGACCGACTGCCCCGCACTCAAGGTGTAGACGGCTCGCAACTCCATCAGCTCGCGGAACGCATTGCTCAGACTGCCAGCAGGCACAGGGCCAGCGGTCTGCGTTACCACAAAATCCTGATCCGACAACGCCAGAGAATCATCTGCGTTGCCAGAAAAATTGCGGTTATTCAGGCTGGCGGGCAGGATCGCCGTTCGCTTGTGCGGCAGGCTGCCCACCGTGGCGCAGTGGTACTCATCAAAGTCGCTGATGCGGGCGCGAAGGGGCGTCTGCCCGCCGTCCCGCACGATATTGCCGATCCCGTTGGGGCTGAGGTTGTAAGCATAGGTCTGCTTGAAATCCCACGTTTTGACCTCAAACAAGTTGTCAAGCAGCTTGGTTCCCGTGGTCAAGATGGTGTGAACGGTGTCGGGGCGAGCCTGCAATTGGCCCCGCGTGCGGTTGCCGCTGATCTCAACGCCCGCCTCATGCTTGTAGACGATGCCGTAGGTGCCAAAATCGGTGGACACCGTCGCCTCATTCCCGTTAATGTATCCCCCGACATAGGGCGTGCCGTCTAGGTTTAGGGTGGGGTTTGTCCAGTAACGGATCGGGGTTTCATAACCGAACGATTTCATTTTCAGCGTGGCGAGACTGACCCAGCCTGTATCAGAACGCAGGTCAATCCCCACTCCCTGACGCACCGTAAGGCGGTTGCCCCACGCCTCTAATTCTACGTCCAGCGGTCTGTCAAAATCGTAAAACCTCCCGTCCCCAGAGACAATGACCGCGGATTCGGTGAAGTCCGTCATGGCCCGCGTATCGGCCACGTATTTCCCGGTGATGAATGGCTTGCTGAGTCGGATCGCGGTGAAGTTACCGCTGGGCCGGATTCGTCCCCAGCCCAGGCACTCAAACGAGGTGCGTTCTGGGGGGTCAAAGGTGCTGCCCGTGGTGATGTCTTCAAAGTTAGCGATAGTGACGCCCGCCGCCGCACTGAACGCCGCCGCCGCCGCTAGCGCCATTGCGTTCTGCGCCGCCGTGTTGGTCGGGCTAACCCCGAAGCGCCGCGCCGAGACGTACCCGGCTCCAACGTTCGTCAGCAGTTGCCACGCACCCGCCACGCGCTTGAAAATATCGCCCGTCTGAGCGTTCTCCACCAGATCGTCGTCAAGATGACTCCCGAGTGCAGCATCCACCGCCGCCTTATCGCCGTAGACCTTGCCCCGCGTGGTGCTGACGGAGAGGTTCGCCACCGCGTTGTCCGCTGCTACTTTACTCTGCGCGGTATCGGCCAGCGATTGCGCACTCAAGGCGTGGTCGGTGTCGGCACGCGCCGCCTTCGCATCCAACGCCGCCAACCCCGTGCCGAGGGCAATAAGCTGTTCAGGCGTTGCAGAGGATGCCTTGCCTGCCCTCATCAGCGCATTAATGTCCAGTTCGGTGGCGGCGGGTGAACTTAAGACCGGCTGGAATGTGATGGAGCTGATTGGCAGGCCGCCCTTGCGAACCGTCAGGCGCACCGAGTCAGGGTCAGGGTCAATACCGGGGCGGGCCGCGCCGCTGATGAAGTCGCTGAAGGCTGTGCCGTTGAATGCTTTCAGGTCTCCGCCCGAATCAATGGCCGCATCGGGGAAGCCCTTGGCCGGGCCGACGCCGTTCTGACCGATCACGCCATGCGAACCATCTACCGAAAAGGAGACGCTCAGCGGGGCCGTTTCGGTGCCCCGGTCATGTTTGAATTTCCAGACTACGTTGCTCAAAGTTCCCCCTCTTTCCACCCGATGACGGCGGTGGCCCCGGCGGCGATGATGGTCAGGCTGGACAAACCCGGTTCCAGATACGGCAGCGGGCCGGTCACATACAGCGCGGCGTCCACTCCGTTCAAGGTCACGTCCTCGCCGTCAAGCGTCAGGGTCAGACCCGGCGGGATCGTGCCGTGCCAGGTGGTCAGCCCCGCGTCACTCAGGATGCTGGGGTTGATGACAGCCGACCCGCCCGCCGTGATGCTGGTTCGCAGATCCGCCCGCGCTTGCCCGCTGATGTTGACGATGGCCGCACTTCCGACTGCCACCGGGCGTTCTTTGCTTTCCTGCCAGAAGTACGGCGACTTGTGCTCAATCGTCAGCTCCACTGCGCCGCCGAGCTGAGCGCTTCCGGCAAAGCTGCGCGTGACCTTGCTCACCCCGGCGATACTCAGCGTCCCGCCCGGCGTGCGGCTGTACCCACGAAACAGCGGGGCAACAGTGGCAATTTCGCGCTGCAAAGCAAAGGCGAAGTCATGGTTTTTGCCGTGCGTTGCGAGCGTTATGACCATCTGACCAGCCCTCGGGCGGCGCTCGCCGATGAAGATTTTCATTCCGGTACCCGGCACATCCTCAAAGGTTCCAACTGGAATCAGATCGGGCAGCGTCTCGGTCTTCACGAAGAGAGCCTGCTCATTCGTCCAGCGGTGCAGGTTCAGCAGGTCAGCCCCGTTTTCATCTAGAAATACTCGGTCAATCACGCGCCACCTCCCGGCGTGCGGAGAATCCGCTCAACACTCTGGAAGCCCAGATCAAGCGCCTCGGTATCGTCTAAGGGTTGCGGCGTTCCGGCCTCGATGCTGGGCGTCAGGGTGTCTAGGTCGTAAACCCCCCGCGTCACGTCCAAATCAACGTCTCCATTGGCCGTGTCAAAGCGGGCAATGCCGCTCACGTCCAACCGGCGCAAAGTTTTGTACTTGCCTACCCAGCTCCGAACCGGCTGCATCTTGTAGCGCAGCAGCCCGTACGCGTAGGCGACAAGCGCAAACTGATCCGCGATAGCTGCGCCAATCCAGCCCACAGACGCGGGCGGGCCGGTGATGACCATTTCAGAGGCGGTGATGTCCTGCGGCGTGCTCCAGATGCGCCGCCCGTCCACATCATCCTTCCGGGTCAGCATGATGCTCACTGGACTGGTCAGCGTCGGGTTTGCCAGCGTTACGGCGCTCACGTTGACATCGGTACTCACCGTGTCGCCTGAGCGCCAAACGTAGACGCCGGGTAAGCCCACGCGGGTACGGTTGACGGTAAACGGCGCAATCACAAATTGTAGATAACTCCCTGCCGGGTCAGTCGGTATCCTGCGTGCTTTGAAAAGCGCCCGGAAGCTCGGCTGTGCGGCACTTACACCGGGCAAGCTCACCGTCAGGCGGGCATAGTCGGCGGGTACGGCAGTGGCAATGTTGACACTAAAGGCAGGCGGACGATCCCCGCTGTGGGCAGTCCGGTAGGCGTCGTAAGCGCTGTCTTGGAGATAACGCCACTCAAGCGCCTGGGCGCTACTGGTAGTGAATCTGACAAAACTGCTGGCCCCGTAAGGCTCGGTTGAGGGCGTCCAGCTTCCCGCGCCGATCTTGTACTCAATCGTCAATCCGCTGACCGGCACGCTCAGCAGCACGTCATAACTAAAGGCCGTGCCAGTGGCGGCTGTGATGTTGCCACCCTCGCCCCCACTGGCTACCGGCTGATAGGCCGCGCCCTGAGTCACAGCAGGATTCAGGGTCAGCCCGTCGCCCAGATGCCCCGTCCAAGCTGGCGTGAGGGCTGTCTGAAGGCCGTAGACACTGGCGGTCAAGGTTGGATTGTCCGGGTGGTCGAGTAGCACGATGACGTCTACGCTCGTCCCTGAATATGGATTGTTCTGGGTGGTAGTCACGCTTGCCGGCAAGCCTTCTTGCAGCCAAGCTTCCCCAAACACAGCAATCTCCAGCGTGGCCTTGTACTCGAAAAAGGCCCGCACCGTGTCCGGCCTGGCGTACTCAAAGCGCACGCAATTCTTGTAGCCGTCACGAACACCTGGAGGCCTGTCCGAGCGTGCGCGTGGGAAGCGGTGGGTCAGGGTGTCAGTGAGCTGATGCACCACGATTTCGCCCAGCGCGTTCACACCCCAAGTCGCTCCGGCGGCGGCGGGCAAAGCGGCCTGCATAGCGTCCCCCACAAGCTCAAAGAGGGTCAGGGCATTCAGTACCGCGTTCACGTCCGCGATGCTCCCCACCGTGATTCCGGGTGGCAGCACGGCGCGGGCTAGGACAGCTTGAAGGTAAGGCCGGAAGCGGGCCTTGAGCGGCAGCACGGTCTTCCCGTCCGTGTCCACATCCGAGCGCCAAGCCGCGCTGCTTACCCTGTCCTTGAGACTGAGCAGCTTCACCTCTCCCGCGCCCGTTTCCCACGGCTCCTGACCGACTTCACCGAGGTAAATCGGCGTGTCCGAGTCCGAGAGGTAGACCCGCACCCAATCACCGGGGGCCATCCGCGAGCCGCCGCGCTCGGGAACGGCGCTGAGCTTCAGGTTGCCGGAGCCGCACAAGTTGCCTGGCAGGATTTCGAGCTGGCCACCCAGCACGGCCAGTTCACCCGGTTTGTACTCGCCCGCCGCCCGCTGATAGACAGTCTGGTAAGGCCAAGGCGCACCGGCCCGACTGAAGGTCACGTAATACGTGAGGAACCTCATGCGAACCGCGCAAAGCGGGCACGCAGGCCACTTTCCATGCCGCCACGCTGACCACTTTCATAAATGGTCGTCTGCGTGTAGCTGATTTCCTTGACCGCTGCCGTGTTCCCGTTCACCGCCTTGGTCAGGTCGGGAATGGCGCTGTTCAGCACGCCCAGCAGCGGCCCCAGCTCGCCGCCGATCTGGACGCTCAAGCCGGGCAGGGCCGCGCCGATCTGCTGGATGATGCTGCCCGCGTCCAGTCCCTTGCTCAGTGCCGCGTCGAGCTGGCTGAACAGTGGGTCAAGCTGGCTGAGGATGCGTTTCACGATGAAACCGTCCTGAATGGCTTGACTGATGCGGTCGCGCACACCCTTGTACATCGCGTCAAGCGGGCTGTCGCCGTTCAGGAAGGCTTGCACGCCGCTCAGGAAGCTGCTGCGCCAACTCTGGGCGGTTTGTTCGCGCTGCTGAGTCAGTTGCTGCGCGGCCTGCACCTCGGCGGCTTGAGCAGTGAGACGGGCGGCGCGTTCCGCAGTGTCATATCGGGCGTTGATGCTGCTCCGCTGGGCGGCGGTCAGTTCGGTGTTGCTGAGATCGGCCTCACGCTCCAGAGCGATGCGCTCAATCGTGCGGGCCAGCCTATCGGCGTTGTACGCACTGTCGATCCGGCGGCGCTCCTCATCGGTGCTCGCAGAGGCGAGGGCTAGCGAGTGCTCAGCATCCGCAAGGCTGTCTTGGTTGCTCAGCGCCTGTAAACGGATGCCCCGCTCGATTTCCGCCGCTCGTTTGGCCGCAGCGGCTTCCCAGTCGAGATAGTCCTGCTCAATCCCTTGGCGGCGCAAGCTGAACTGCCTGAGCAAGATTTCACGCTGTTCGTTGGTCAGCGCCGTGTTTTCCAGTGCCGCCGCCTGCTCCTCATCGGCCTGGCGGAGGGCCAGTTCGCGGGATTGAGTGTGGAAATCGGCCTCACTGATGAGTTTGGCCCGCTGTTGCAAGCCGAGCGCCGTGGAGTCATTGTTCGAGCGGTCAGCCACGTTCTTCTGGCGGATGGCCCTGAGGGTGTTTTCTTTCTCGGTTTCGGCGGCGACATCCTTGAGGCGGTATTCGTTACGGATCAGCGCGATCTGCTCCTGGGTCAGCCCCTCCTTGCTGAGTACCTCTTCCATCGCGGCGGCGTTCGTCCGTTTGGCAAGGGCCAGTTGTTCGCGGGCGGCGTCCTCGCCGTTGATGAGCTGGGCGTTCTTGCGGATGTCCAGACTGGCCTGCTCAATACCGAGCTGTTGCGAGGCGATGCCGCGTGCCTTTTCAGCGGCCTTACGCGCCTTCTCAGCGGGCGTGGTCAGCGCATCATCGACGATCTTTCCGACTTCCAGAAGGCCGTCTATTTCTGGCTGAAGCGAGGCTACGCCACTCTTGAAGTCGGCAACGGCGGTGGCGATCATGTCTTTGTTTCCGCTTTTGAACGCTTCCATCAGCTTGCCCACGAGCGGCCCGAACACCGCGATGACCGGCGCACTGTTCAGGAACCCGTCGACCAACCCTTTGAACGCCACTTCCTTGAGGCCGTCGTAAATGGATTTGGTGAAGCTGTCTTTGCTGCCAGTGGCCAGCGCCGCTTTGAAGCCGTTTTCTGCGCCGGAGACAATTCCGCCCTCAAAGCTGAGCGCCAGCGCTTTACTGGCCTCGTCGATGGTTTCTTTGAAGTGGGTCGTCTGCCAGAACAGAATGCCGGTGGTGTACGTTTCGACTTTGCGCGTGCCGTAGCCCTCGTTATCGAAGCGGAAGCCCTTGTTGTAATCGGCAGTTTTCTTCAGCTCAGCCCGGAAGGCTTCGGCCCGCTTGGAGAAGAACGTGAAGATGCTGGTCAGCGCTTGGATGGCCGCCGCAACGTAATCCCCTTTCGACAGTGATTTGGCGAAATTGGCAACATCGTCAACCATGCTGCTGAGGTCGCTTCCCCACTGCCCGGCCACTTCTGCCGTCATTCCGCCGAGGGATGACATGGCCGCCGTGACCATTGGGACGGCTTGTTTGGCGTACCGTTCAAAGGTGTTGATCTGGGCTTCGCGGGCGGCGCGTAGGGCGTCCTCAGCGGCTTCTAGGGCTTCTACAGTCGCGCGGTACTTCTCATTGTCGAGTGCGCCGCCCACGAGCTGAGTACGGTACTCGCTGATCTGGTCAATCAGCGCCCCTTGCAGCTCGGCGTTGGCTCCGAAGTCCAGACCGTTGCCTTGGGTGGCCCTGCGCTGGGCAGCCTTGACCTTATAGGCCGCTTCTTTATTGGCGAGGCTGATGCCGGCCTCTACCCCGTCAGAATCAATCTGGATGAGGGCAGTTTTCAAAGCCAAGCGGGCTGCTATCAGCTTATCGGCGTTGCCTTTGGCGTCCTCTACGGCGCGGTCATAAGCACGCTGAGCGGCATCTCTGCGGGCCTGCAAGCTGCTTTCGAGGTATTCCCGCTCACCCACCGTCCCGGCCTTGTGACGGGCCTCTTCCTGCGCTGTGGTCAGGGCGGTCACGGCGTCTTCGGCAGCGCGGCGCAAGTTCAAGCGGATCAAGCGCCGCTCCTCTTCACCCTGAGTCGTGATCTGGGTACTGGCGGCCTCGGCTTCAAGGTCAGCCGTTTTTTTCAGATCAATATCCACACCAGCAACCGTGAGGGCGCGTTTGTGCTGACGTTCGATGGCTGCCAGTTGGAAGGTTTCCTTTTCTTGGCTGTATTCGACATCGCTACTCAAGCCGAGAATGTGTCTACGGTCAGCCGCCGTTTGCTCCAGCTTGGCCAGCGCGTCCTCAGTGGCGTAGCGGCGCTGCAAGCGGATTTGCTCACGCTCGCTTTCCCCCTGCGAAGTGAGGGCAGTGCGCTGCGCCTCGGCTTCGGTGTTGGCAGTTTTGATGAGGTCTTTATCTACTCCAGCGGCCTTCACAGCAGCTTTGCGCTGGCGCTCAATTGAGGTGAGTTGGATGTCCTCTTTCTGTTGGCTGTAGGTCAGATCGTCGCTGAGCTTGAGGGCGTGGCGCTGGTCAGCTCCGGCCTGTTCGAGCTTGGAGAGAGCGTCTTCAGTGGCTTGCTGCCTCTGGACGGCGATGTTGTCCCGCTCAGATGTGCCTTGCGCCTTAGCTCCGATCCGGCCTGTCTCGGCAACCCGTCCCGCTTCGTTCCAAGCCCCCACGTCACCGGCTTTATCGGCGGCAGCTTTGGCCCGCTTCTCTTCGCGGTCGATGGCGTCGATCTGGAGGCGTTCAGTCTCGCGGCTGGCCTCCTCTTCGGTGATGAGGCGGGCGGCCTTGCGCTGGGCGAGGCTGGCCCCTTCCAGCCCAGCTAGGCTGTCCTGCGTCCGTTTGGCGTTACTGAGCGTGAGCTGACCCAGAGCGGCTTGCTGTTCGCCCTCAACGCGAAGTTTGGAGGCATTGAAAGCGTCATTCGCCGCCTGCACTTTGGCCGGATCACCGTACAGCCCACCAGCATCTGAAATCGAGTTCTCTTTGGCAGTCTGAGCAAGCGCGAGCTGCCGCGTGGCCCGCTGGTTGATGTAGTCCTCTTCGTTGATTTCCAAGCGGGCATGACGGCCTTCCAGCGCCTGCAATTCCAGATCACTGAGGGCTTGCTGATGGGCGCGGGCGGCGTCTAAATCGGCCTTAAGTACCCCGGCGCTGTAATCGTCGTTCAGGCCACGCAGGCGGCGCAGGTGAGCGGCCTCGGCGTTCTCGTAAGCTTGGAAACTGGCCCCGGCAGAGTCAAGGCGGTGCTGCTCAGCGGCATAGTCCAGCGCCTCGCTTTGCTCCAGTAAGTCTTTGCGCCGCGAAAGGTAGGTCTCAGCGCTCATGCCATCTTTGTTCTGGTCAAGCTGAGTGAGTTGCTGCTGCACCACACCTTTTTGCCCTTCGATGGTCAGGGCCGCGCCGTCTTGCACGCCCTTCACGATGGCTTGCTGTACCTTTTGACCGAGGGCAGCAAGAGAGGGGTATTTCTCCGGGTCGATCTTCGCCAGCTCGGTATCCACCGCCTGCAAGCTGGCCTGATCGCCGCTGCTCAGGGCCGTATAAGCGCTGAGGATAGTGGGGCTGAGTTTCTTGTCCCCTAACCCGAGCTGCACATCTGCCGCCGCACCGCCCAGATCGCGCAGGGCTGCCGCAAACTGCTTGGCCTGATCCACCGGTAAGAACTGATCGGCATTGCTGGTCAGATTCTGAAAGAGCTGGCCGAGTTTTTCCAACGAATCAAAGTCCACTCCAGAAAGGTCAACCCCAGCCGCTGCCAGCTTCGTGAGCAGGGTAGGAACGTCGCTCAGCTCGCTCATGCTGGCCTGATCCGCTGTGACCCCTAAGAGGCCGCGCAGCGCCCCAGCCAGCAGGCCGAGCGCGTCACTGCGCCCCTGTGCTTGCTGGTCAATGGTGCCGCCGCCGCTGAACAGGCCGTTCACCGTGTCGGTAATCGTTTTGACTTGGGCTTCACGATCTTTGAAGAGCTGATCGGCCACCTGATTTTCCTGAGCCTGAATCTTTGCGGTGACGTCTTTCAGCCGCTGGGCTGCAGCCCGTCCAAAGCCGTCCAGCGAGGCGAGATAAGCCGTCTGGAGGTTGGTTTTCCCCTCAGCGGTGGTGCTGTCCACAGCGGCGTTTGCAGCACTCAGGCCCGTGCTGTTGCCCGCGTAGGTCGTGGCGTTCGCCAGCTTCTGAATCCGCGCTTTCTCAACTAGGGCGCGGCTGGCTTCGTTGCGCTGAACCTCGGCAAGCTGACGCTGGAAGGCTAGAACCTTGGCCCCGCCGCTTTGCTCGATGTGGAGCTGTTCATTCAGGTTGCCCTCAGCGTTTTTCAGATCGGCGTCCCGCTGAGTCACGGCGTCGGAGAGCTGCTGGGTCAGGGCTTCTTTCTTGACGCCGCGCAGACTCGCTTGCAGCTCTAAAGTCTGGCGCAACTGGGCGTCACTGCTGGTTTTTTGGGTCTTCTCCGCTTGGGTCAAGAGCTGCGCTTGGGTGTCGCTGGCGCTGCTCAGCGCGTTGTCACGGGCGTCCTGAGCGGCTTGCAGGGCAAGAGTGTTCTGCTGTCTGGCAAGCTGCTCAGCGGCTTCACGTAAAGCGGGTTTGCCTTTGGCGGCGGCGTCCAAGGCCACCGAGAGGCTGTTGGCGGCCTGCACTTTGGCGAGTTGGTAGCTTTTCCGGGCCTGCCCTTCCTGCGCCGCTTCGAGCGCTGCGCCTTCGTTTTGCTGAACCTTGAGCTTGGCGTCCGCACTCTCGCCGGCGGCTTGCAAGGCAAGGGCGTAGCTCCGCTCGGCAGTGGCAAGGCTCTGTTTGGCCGTGTTCGCCTCCGACTGGGCGCGGCCTTCGCTCTTTTGCCGCACAATCTCGGCGATTTTGTCCGCATCCGTCCCGGCGGCTCTCAGCCCGTCAATCTCAGAGCGGGTCGAGGCCACCAGATCGGAGAGGGCATTTTTCTGTGTGCGGTCTTTGGTGCCAGGGAGGGCCTGCTTAGCCGCCGCCTGCACCTTGCCGAGCGCTGAGATGTAAGTCTGGACGGCCTTCTGATAACCGGGCGCGTCTTCCGATACCAACTGAAACGCGGCGCGGGCGTCTTCCAACTGGCGCTTGAATGAATCTGCTAGGCCGTTCTTTTTGCTCAGGCCCTCAATCTCGCTACTGGTCGAAGCGAACAGGCTGCTGAGGGCGTTTTTCTTGTCGCCTGCGGGCATGGCCTTACCGAGCTTCTGGCTTTCGGTAGCAGCCTTCCTGAGCACGGCCAGATAAGCGTCCAGGGCCTTGTCGTAACCGGGCGTCTCTTTGGTGTAGAGGCCGAATACCGCTTTGGCGTCCTCAATCTGCTTTTTGAGGGCTTCCACCGCGCCGCCGGACTTGGCGAGGCCGCTGATTTTGTCGGCAGTGGATTTCACGATGCCTGCCAGATCGGAGCGGTTTGCGTCAGCTTCCGGCAGCTTGCCAGCGGCACTGAAGGCTAGGCTTTGAACGTTATTCAGCGTGGCCAGGTACTTGTCAACCGCTTTTTGATACCCGGCTGAACTCTTTTCCAGCCCTTTGGTGTTGAGCGTGAAAGTGTCCTCGGCTTGCTTCAGGCGGGCCGTGAGGGTGTCCTGTAAGGTGGCGACGGCGGCTTTACCGCCCACACCGCTGTAATCGAAGTTCTCGGCGTTGCTCTTGCTTTTACTCTTGCTGGCTGGAGCCGCCGTGGTGTTTTCGGAAGCAGCGCTGTCGGACGCCGCGACGCCGGTATACCTAATGGCAAATGGCTCCACCGCTTTATCGCTGCCGGCGCGGTAGCCCATTGCATGAATGTGGGCATTGTTCGGCCCCAGATCGGCATGAGCCAGTGAGCCGGTTTGCCCGACCTTGGCAATGAGCTGGCCCTGCTGGACAAGCAGCTTGCCGCCCGCCTTTTTGATAGCGCCCTCTATGCCATCGGCGTACTTGTCAAGGTGTCCTAAAAGGAGTTTGTTGCCCGCTGCGTCGATCAGCTCAGCGATATGCCCGGTGGTGTCACTCCAGCGGGTTGTCAGGTAGCCAGTGAACGGGGCAAGAACATCGGTGCCAGTCTTGGCAAACAGGTCTTCGCCGTTGTGGATTTTGCCGCCAAAATACTTGCCGCCAAACGGTGTGCCGGTACGTGTGCCGCCACCCAGTCCCAACATGGTTGCGAGTTGCTCACGGCCTTGAATGGTCTCTTGCCCGCGCTGCGCCGTATCGTTCTGGCTCGGCCCGTAAGTCGGCGCGTTCCGATCATCCTGCCGTCCCCTGGCGTCGGCAGCGTTCTGCTTTGCCCGTGCTACCGCGTCATCGGCAAAGTTGCCCTTGCCGATGTGCAGCAAGTCACGCGCCCAGTCGGGGATGTAGCCCTTGACCTTCTCAATGGCATTGGACACGCTTTCACCCAGCCGCGCCGCCAGATCAGCAGTCCCGGCCACGATCCCGTCGCGGATGTTCAAGCCAATCTGCTTTGCCTTGTTAAACGCATTAGTGGCCAGCGTCTTGAGCGCGGCCCAAACCTTTTCAAGCGCACCATCAATGACCTTGCCGGTACGTGCCCACATTTCCGAGAACGTGTCCGCCGCGCCCTGATAATCGCCGCTGATGAGCTGTGAAATGGCTTGAAAGGTGCTGCCGAAGCGGTCAAGCCAGCCAGCCAGAATGCGGAAGGTGGCCGTGACAGCAGCGCCCAAGGCGGGTGCGAGCGCGTCCCAGATGGGTTTAAGAACATGCTCCCAGAGCTGTGCAATCAGGTTGAATGCGCCTTCGATGAACCGCGCCGCACCCTGAATCACGCCGGGTATTTCTGTCCAGACGCGCTTAACGAGGGGGGCCATGCGCTCAAAGATTGGGACGAGCACGCTCTGATAAGTGCCTTGGATAGCGCTCCAAGCAGCCTGAATCATGCTGCGCGTTTTGCTCACGGCGGCTTCAGCGGACTTCCCCTGCTCTGCAAACGGCGCAAACAGCACCTGAGAAATCTTCAGGCTCAGATTCTTGAACAGGCCATCAATCCCACCGCTCTCGAAAAGGCTTTTGACCTTCCCCAGATTGACGTTTACTTGAGCCAGCAAGTCCTTTAAGCCCAGCTTCTCAGTGATGTACTCGCCCGCCTGACCGCCCAACTGCTTGAGCACGTCAGTGGTGTTCGACCACATGCCCAGCAGCGTTTTGCTCTGGGCTTCCATGCCGCCGCCGAATTTCTTTTGCAAGCCTTCAAGGATGGCGGGAATGGCCACCGCCGAGCTGATGGCTCCGTTCTCTGCCATCTTCATGGCCTCGGGGATGCTCACCCCGATCTTGTCGGCCAGCAGCTTCCAAGCCGGAATGCCGCGCTCGGCAAGCTGATTGACTTCCTGCGCCATGACCTTGCCCTTGGCGAACATCTGCCCAATGGCCAGCGTCACGCCATCCAGCATGTCCTTTCCGCCGCCGAGGGAACCGACCGCGTTGCCCACTGCGGTCAGAACCGGGATGATGTCTTTCGCGTCAAAGCCGTAAGCCAGCAGGCGGCGGGAGCTGTCCCGCAGGCCCACCAACTCAAACGGTGTACGGGCTGCAAAGTCGGCAAGTTCGGCCAGGAACGCTTTTGCCTTCTCTCCGCTGCCTAGCATGGTCGTGAAGGCCACCTGAGCCTGCTCCATATCTCCCGCGAGGCGGATCAGGCCCAGTCCGCTTCCGACGATCCGCTGAACGCCCTGCGCGACCTGCTGCAAGATTCCCAGCCCGGCGTTCAGAGACACGACACTGGCTTGGAGGCGACTGAAGCCCCCGGCACTGCTGTCCGCCTCGCCGCGCAGCATGGCCAGCGCCCGCGCCGCAATCTGGGCAGCCAGCCCGGTGTTCTTTTCCGCGTCGGTCAGGCGCTTGAGACCCGCGTCTGCACCGGCGATGATGGCCGCCAGACGCTGAGCCTCGGCGCTGCCCGCCGCAAAGCCCTGCGCCATGAGCAGCGCTGCCGCCCGCACCGCTTCAAGCTGGGTGCGTGACTGTGCGCCCGCCGTGCCCGCGCCTTTGAGCTTCTTCTCAAGGTCTTCAATGCCGCGCCCGTTGATCTGATTGATGGAGCGCTGAGCGTCCGCGATGATCTGAGCAAGCCGCTGGGCTTCCACACTGCCCGCTGCAAACCGGCCCGCCATGCCCTGCGCGGCGGTGATGACGCCTTCAAGCCGGGTCTTGGCTCCGGCGGCATTGGCGTCCACTCCAGCGAGCTGCTGGCTGAGTGTGCGGATATTGGCGGCATCGATGCGGCTCAGGGAGGCCGTGATCGTGGCGGCGGCCTGGCTGAGCTTAATGGCCTCGGCACTGCCAGCCGCGTACCCGGCGGCGAGGGTCTGAATCATGTTGCGCGTGGCCAGGAGTTGCGCCCGTTGGGACTCGCTGGCCGAGCCGGTAGCCTTTATGTCAGAGTTAAGCTGATTAACTAGACCGGACAGCGTTTTGACGTCTGCGCCGCCTGCAACCTCGGCGTGGATATCAATCAATATGCGGTCAGCGTTGGAGGCCATGCTTCAAGATTGGCGGGCAGGGTGACACCCGGCAGGCAAGGAAAACCCCGCCGAAGCGGGGTGAGGTTTTTACTTGGAGGTGATGGACACCATGCAGATTCTTGTTTTGCCCCGCTCGTATTCATCGAAATAGACATCAACAAATACTGGCGGCTTTGCTTTGTTGTAATAATTAAGTCTACGGTAGCCATTGCCAAGGTCTTTTTCGCTCCCTCTTGACCACTCCGGCGCGAAGAGTCCCGTGTCAATCATGGTCAGCGGCAGCGGCAATTCCCACTTGCCGACCAGTGCAAGCTTCACCGTGTCGTTATAACTGCTGAAGCTTGCGGGCAAGCTTAAGTAGCGCTCGCAGACGCTGGGCGCATCAGTCTTATAGGCGTCAAGGGCGGGAGATTGCTGGGCGAAGGCCGTACCGGAGAGCAGTAAAAGAAGCATGACTTTTTTCATGCCCTGCACTTTATCTCACTCGGATTGACTTTTCGTCTTCTCCTGATACTGCCGCTCGCCTTCCACTGCGTTCGCCCAGAGCATGATCGCCGTGTCGAACGCCAGCAGCTCGTGAGGCTCAGCCCCGTTGATCATCAGCAGCGTATGGGGGCGGCAGCTGTAGGACTTAGCCAGCGCGTGGAGGCTTACCGCGTGCCTTGTCAGGAAACTGCTCGGCGACTTGCACCACCGCCATTGCCGGGGCGCTGAACTCCTGCACCGCTTCCAGCAGCATGGTCAAATCTGGCCCCAAACCGTAATCGGGTTCCTCTAGGCTGCCGCCGTACAGCTCCACAAGCGCTTCCAGCTTCGGCTCAATCAGTGCGGCCCTCAGTAACTTTTCCTGAAGCTGAATGCTGGTTTCCATCATTTGCTCACGGCTCATGGCTGGGGCTTGACCGTCTACGGATTCAATGGCTGCCGCGCTCTCTTTGGCGTACTCGCTGGCTGCCGTGAGCAGGGCGGGCGTGCTCATGACGTGCCGGGCGGCGTCCATCGTGTACGCCTCGATGTTCAGCTTTTTGATGATGACTTCGACGCCGGTGGAGAGTTCAACGGTTTTGGTGAAGCCTTTGAGCTTCAGCGCGGGGTGGGGGCTGCTGGTCATGGTGTCAGTGTCGTGGGGCGGGTGACACCCCAAAGGAAACGCGCCCAGCAGTGAGGCCGGGCGCGAGGTGGGCAAGCGTGAGGTTTAGCCGGGGAGATTCCACTCGAAAGTGGGATTGCCATTATTCAAAATGGCTTTGATGTCAATGGGAACCACGATTCGCCCCAAGCCACCATCGGGCACAAAGGTACTCACGCGGCTGTGCGGGAACTTAACGCTCAGCTCCTTCGTGCCGATCTTGAAGCCCGCTTCCAGCACCGCGTCCGTTCCAGCCTCGTAAGCGTCCCGCATGGCGTCGGGGATAGTGGCCGCGCCCAGACGGATGTTGACCATGGCAGAGAGTGCCCCGCTGCGGCTCCAGCCCACCGCGTACAGGTTGTTCGTCGGGTCGAGTCCCTGCGCGGCGTCCTCGGCTTCCATTGGCTGCGTGATCGTGATGGTCGCCTCGGTGGGCTTGACCGTGCCGGCAGCGTACTTCACGAAGAAGTTCATGAACTTTGGGCTTGCCCCGATTTTGCGTAGTTGAGGTTAAGCGGCTGTAGATTGGCGTTCGAAGTCGGCGGGTGTCAAGTAGCCTAGAGACGAGTGGCGGCGC
>NZ_VKDB01000028.1 GCF_007280555.1 Deinococcus detaillensis
GTAAGCGTCGGTGCAGGCTTTGAGTTGGTCGCGGGCGTCGGTGAAGCGGCTCTCAAGGGTGGGCTGTGCGTCGGTGGGGACACTCACGGGGAACTCCGGGCAGAAACCTCAGGTCTGCCAACCAGCCCGGATTCTTGACCGGGAGCGTCCCTACGAGTAAAGTAGGGCGTAGGCGAAGGCCTTCTACCTTGCCGGGTAGAAAACAATTCGAAGCTTTCTGGACGGACACCCTCTGCGAACAACGGTCTTGTTAACCGCGCGGGGGGTTTTCCCGTTGGTCGATTGCTCGGTGACCGCCGGGATGTAGCCAGTATACGGGGAAATCTGCTGGAAGTTACGATCGAGTGCGATTGCCGGATCTAGGCGATTGAGCATGGTGGTTTTTGTGTTTTGACGATGTCGTCAGACTGCTCTTCTCGACATCATCTGGAAGCGAGCATGTTCAGGGTCACTGACCGTCGTCTGCGTTAAGCTGAGGCGGGATGAACTGTTATAGACGTGAGCGGCGGCGTGATCAACCATCAATCCATTGCGAACAAATGCCAGTTGCTGAGCCGAGGCAGGCAACACGTTAAGTGGCTCATACGTCAGCAGTAGAAAAAGCTCGTGTAGATTCGCCCGTGACGTCTGGTGGATTGCCTCACCACAGACCAATTCACGCCAGAGCAAAAGAAGCAGGCGACCTAACAGGTCGCCTGCTTCTTTTGCTCTGGCCCGATATACAGTCGAAGCCAACCGGCAGTTGTTACTCTCCGATCCAGTCGATCGTCTGAGCTGAGCCGCGTAGATTCTTGACCTCCCCGGCGGGCGTGGTGAGCTTTAGGGCGGCGGCGGTGCTGGCTGTGGCATTGAGCAGCAGTGTGACCATCCCGTCCGCGCCAGTCGCAGTTTCGTATTTTGCTGTCTCACCGGGAGCGATGGTGGCCGCGACCAAGGTGACCTGATCGCCCGCCTGACTGGAGATCACGTAAATAGGAGCCTTGCCAGTGTTCTTGACTTCCCAGGTGACTGCTACACCTGCCAGCGGATTGCCATCCCTATCGATGGCCGATACGGGTACCAGCACCTCACCCACGTCGTCACTCTGTATGGTGGGAGCCAAGCCGGTGCTGGCCGGGGCAGTGATTTCCACGTCCTGAATTTCAACCGTGATGGCTGGAGCAGCCGTGGGAGTGGCGGAAGCAGGAGCAGTTGCAGGCACGGCAGCCGGAGCTGGAGTGGCCTGCGCGAATATCAGGGCAGTAGGTGAGACTGCGAGGGTCTGGGCCAAGCTGGGCGAGAAGAGGAGCGAGGCAGTCAGCATCAAGTGGCGCATGGGAAACTCCTTGTGAACAGGGGAAGAATGAGGGGTTCGTTTCAGGCGGGCAGAATGTACAGGCCATTGCTGCGGAAATCCAGATGGATGTCGCTGCCGTTGGGCAGGATGGTGGACTCAGAAGGCGGGGCAATCAACACGGCTCCAGCAGAAGTTTCGATGGTGTACTCGGTCATGGCTCCCAGATACGCGCCGGAGGTGATGCGCCCGACCAGCCCGCTCTCGCTGAACGAGATGGATTCGGGCCGCACCAGCACGCGCACGTCGCCGGTGGGTGCGCCGGACTGCGTGTACGGCAAGGAAACATTGCCGAAGCTGAGTTGATGCCCATCATAGGTGGCTTGCAGCAGATTGGCCTCGCCGATAAAGTCCGCGACAAAGGCATTGGCGGGGCGGCGGTACAGGTCTTCTGGTGTGCCGACCTGCTCAATTTTCCCAGCGCTCATGACCACCACCACGTCCGAGATCGCCAGCGCCTCAGCCTGATCGTGGGTCACGTAAACAGCGGTGATGCCCAACTGCTGCTGGATGGCGCGAATCTCGTTGCGCATCTGGCGGCGCAGTTTGGCGTCCAGGTTAGAGAGCGGCTCGTCAAAGAGCAGCACCTTGGGCTTCATGACCAGTGCGCGGGCCAAAGCGACGCGCTGCTGCTGCCCGCCCGACAGTTGCGAGGGTGCGCGGCTGCCGTAGCCGCCCAGACCCACCAGTTTCAGGGCTTCCTCTGCGGCGTGTACGGCGTCGTGGCGGCGGGCGACGCGCAGGCCGTAGGCGACGTTCTCCAGCACACTCAGGTGCGGGAACAACGCGTAACTCTGAAACACCATCGTCACGTCGCGCTGCGCCGCCGAGAGCTGGGTCACGTCCTCGTGGTCAATGGACAGCTTGCCCTCGGTGATGGTTTCCAGCCCGGCGATCATCCGCAAAATGGTGGTTTTACCGCAGCCCGAAGGCCCCAGCAGCGTGACCAGCGTGCCGGGTTCCACCTCCAGATTGGCACTCTGGACGGCGGTGGTCTTGCCGAAACGCTTGGTGACGCCCTCCAGCTTGACCGGAGCCGCCCGACTGTTTGGGGCAGAGGTTGGACGGGATTGGGTGGCGGTCATGGATTCCTCTCAAAAATGATGTTCATACGCTTACCCCCGCCTTTGATCCGCCCATCCGCCCCACGCCCCAGGTCATCAGGGCAATCACAACAGCCAGCGTGAAGACCAGCAGCGCCGACAGCGCCGCCGCGTCGCCGAGTTGCCCGCGCTCCACCATGCTCAGCACCTCGCTGGTGACCACCTTGTGGTCCGGCGAGATCAAAAAGATAATCTGCGAGATGGCGGTCATGGCCCGCACGAAGGCGAAGATCAGGGCCGAGATCAGCGCTGGGCGAATCAGGGGCATTACCACTCGCCACAGCGTGGTCAGGCTGCCCGCACGCAGGGTAGTGCTGGCCTCCTCCAGCGCCGGATCAATCTGGCGCAGGTTGGCAACAGAGGACCGGATGCCCACTGGCATGTTGCGGAAGATAAAGGCGACAATCAGGATCAACATGGTGCCGGTCATGTATGCGAAGCCGCTGTTCAGCGCCAGGATGTACCCGATCCCAATGACGGTGCCGGGAACAGCGAAGGACAACAGAGAGCCGAGCTCGATAAAACCTCGCCCGAAGAATTTCTGCCGCGTGATCAGGTAGGCGATCACCACGCTGAGGATCAGCACAGGCAGGCTGCTGAGGGCCGCGATCTTGAGGGTGTTGAAGAACACGTCCAGCGACCCCACTGACAGGTTGCGGATGTGTTCGGTAGTGAAGGTATTGTCAAAGCCCCACAGTTTGACCAGCGCTCCGAAGAACATGCTGCCATACACCGCGCCCACGAACAGCACCCAGATCATGAATACGAAAAGCAGAACGCGCTCCAGCACGGGCGGCAGCGGTGTGACCATGCCCTGGGCGGGCTTGCCGGTGATGGTGGTGAAACTGGTGCGCCCCAGCCACGCTTGCTGTGCCAGAAACGCTGAAACGCTCAAGGCCAGCAGCACCGTGCCGTACACCGACGCCTCGGCAGGGTTGAACTCCACCGAGAAGTACACTTGCGTCGCCAGAAACGAACCACCCATAACAAACGGGTTGCCGAAATCGGCCAGACTCTCAATGATGGTCAGCAAAAAGGCGTTGGCGAGGCCGGGGCGTACCAGCGGCCAGATCACGGTTTTCAGAACGTGCCAGCGGCTCGCACCCAAGGTGACGGCGGCTTCCTCCAACGTGCCGTTGAGGCTTTGCACCACGCCCACCAGCACCAGGTAAGCAATCGGGGTATAAGCCAGCGTCTGCGCGATGCCCACGCCCAACTGCCCCAGCAGCGCGTCGGTGTCTAGGCCCAAAATGCCGCTGGTGATCAGTCCTTGGCGGCCCAGCAAAAAGATCAGCGCGAAGCCGATCACGAACGGCGGCGTGATGATCGGCAGAAGCGAGAAGACGCCCAATAGCTTATTGGCCGTGATGCGCCGCCGGGTCATCCACCACGCCAGCCCAACTCCGGCCAGCACGCCGAGGCCCTTGAACAGCAGCCCCAGATCGGCAGTTTGCGGCGTGCTGGCTGCCAGCGCCCCAATGGCGTACCCTGCTAGTGCCAGCGGCACGAACAGGTACGGCCCGAACGACGCCCGGCTGCGGGTGCCCAGCAGCGCAAAGGCCAGCGCCAGCGCCGTAGCCGCTGTCGCAACGCTCACCGCCAGCAACACGCTATTTCGCAGCGCCCCGAATCCGAAATACAGCGCAGCGAAGACGCCCACCCCCAGCGCCGCCAGCAGGGTATTTCTCACCGTCGCCCAGACTGGACGCTTCCTCCACAGCGACAGCCCCAGCCCGGCCATCCCGCCCACGACGGTGGCGATCAGGGCCAGCACCGCCTCGCTCTGAGGCGTGGTCTCGTTCTCCAGCACGAAAAACGCTGGAGAGGTCAGCACGCTGCGGAAGGCCTCCAGTGAAAAGCCCGTTTCGCCGAATGCGTTTCTCAGCACCTTGTACAGCGGGAACATCACGAACAGAATCAGGAATAGACCCACCCACAGTGTCGAACTGGCGATGAAGCGGTCAGCTTTGATGATCCCTGTATCCGAGAGCGCCATGCCCGTGACCGACAGCAGCGCCAGCGCGGTGATGAGTGCGCCCAGATCAGCGGGCTGATTTCTAAAGACGATGAAAAAGGCCGTGACCGAAAATCCGGCCAGCGCCACGACCAGCGTGGGCAAAGCGCGGTTGGCCCTGCCCAAGAAGCTCAGGGCCAATGTGGCGAACAAGGCGGCCAAGGGCACCCACAGCACTGGCAGGGTTCCCAACAGGCTTAAACCGCTGGGGCCACCGGCCAGAAAGGCCCGGCCCTGACGCACCCAAGGCAAGAAGGTAAAGGCCAGCAGGCCCAGCAGCGGCCAGAGCAGGAGGGCGACTTGCACTCCGGCCCGGTTCCTCTCCGAAACGGGGGGAGTTACCGCCGTGGTAATGGAAAGACCTCCTTGGTCCAGCGCGAGATGATGCGGGCGCGGGTGGCGCTGTCGCCCCATTTGGCGAAGTCGTAGTCAATGATCTTGATTTTGTCGAGGTCGGGTGAAGCGGCGGCCACAGGCGTTTTGCTGTTGGACTGGATCTGGAAGGATTCCACCGTCGCCGCCAGCTTCTGCGTCTCAGGCTTGAGGACAAAGTCGATGAACTGCTTGCCTGCCGCCGCATTGGGGCCATTAGTGACCAAGCTGACGCCGCCGATTTCGGTGCCCGTTCCGGCCTTGGGCGCAACCGCCCGCACCGGGAAACCGCGCACGTTCTGCGCCACCGCGTCGTGCATGAAAGTTACGCCCACCGCCACCTCGCCGCGAGCTGCTAGGAACGCTGCGCCGGAGCCGGGGCGGGTATAGCCGTTGCGCGGCACGTTGTTGTGGATTTTCTTGAGGAGGTCAAAGGCCTGATCCTCGCCGTAAATCTGAATCAGGGTGGTGATCATGGTGTAGGCCGTGCCGGAGGTGTTGGGGTTGGGCATAGCGACGAGGCCCTTGTACTTGGGATCGCCCAAGTCGGGCCAGTCGGTGGGAGCACTCAGGTTGCGCTTTTTCAGCACCGTGTCGTTGACGGCGAACCCGAGCGCCCCGGTGTACAGCGGGATGTAGGCGTTCCTGACTTGCGAGCGCAGCGACGGATACAGATCATTCCAAGCTTTAGGCTTGTAGTAGGTCAGCAGCTTTTCCTTGGTGCCCGCTTCATGCACGTCGCCGGTACCGCCGAATAGCACGTCAAAGCTGGGATTGTCCTTCTCGGCACGTAACCGGGCCAGCGACTCGCCCGCAGACAGCCGCAGGAATTTAGCCTCGCCGCCCGTTTCTTTTTTGTAGGCGTTGGCCACGACTTGACACCAATCGGCCTGTGCGCCGCAAACAAAGGTCAGGCTGCCTTGAGCGGCGGCGCTGCTCGCGCTGACCAGCAGGGTAAGGGTCAAGATTCGTTTCATACGCTGCATATGTTCTCCTTTAAGCAACCGGCAGAATGAGGGATGGCGAAGAATAGCTGACAAGCGCCTCTTAAGGCGGCAGGGCAGACAGGAGACCGCTGTTATAGTTCAGGATTAAGTCTGCAAAAGGGGAGTGCCGTACTCAAGCTTTGGTACATTGAGTTCACAGGCCTGGGCAGCAAAGAGACGCGCCGAGCGAGCGGGCAGACTCTAGAATGCCGAGCAATGCCGAGAAGCAGAAGAAAACATTCAGCGTTCAAACGCACAGCACTGGTGACTGGGATCTTGGCATGGCTGGGAACCGCACAGGCGCTTGTTCAGGTGGAGTTTTGGCACATTTTTTCCGACGCGCCGCGCCGACAGTGGATGCTGGATCGCGCCGCCGAGTTTCACCGCCTGCACCCGGAGATTAAGGTCACGCCCGTGTCCTACGCCAATTATCCGCAAACCTTTCAGGCGCTGGCGACAGCGGCCCGCACCGGCACAGCCCCGGCTCTGGTTCAGATTTCCGAAGCGGGCACTCAGCTGGCCATCGACAGCACGCTGTTCCGGCCTCTGCCCGCCGCTGCTGGGCGGCAGGTGCAGGACATGCTGCCCTCAGTACTGAATTACTACCGGGTGGGTGGGCAACTCTACGGCTTGCCGTTCAACACCTCCTCCCCAGTGTTGTATGCCAACACGTCGCTGCTGCGAAAGGCTGGCATCACGGCGGATCATCTGCCTGACACGCTGGAAGCTCTGACCACCACCTGCGCGACCCTGAAGCGCACAGCGAGGTCGGTCGACTGTCTAACCTTTCCAGTGGACGCTTGGTATTTCGAGCAGTGGGCCGCGCAGCAGGGCGCACTCTGGGTGGACGGCGGCAACGGGCGGCAGGGCCGCGCCACTCAGACGTTTCTGACCAGCGAGGCGGTGGCCCGTCCTCTGCGCTGGCTGGGGCAGATGAAACGCTCCGGTTATTACGTCAACACTGGCAAGCTGGAAGACAATACTGGCGTCACCCAGTTGTTTTTATCAGGTCGGGTGGCGTTTTTGATGACCTCCTCCTCGCGCATTGGGCAGGTGCTGAGCGGCAGCAAGGCGAAGAACTTCACAGTGCAGGTGGGCCAGATGCCGGTGCCGCAGGGCAGCCCGCGTCAGGGTTTAGTGGTGGGCGGCAGCAGCTTGTGGATTCCGCGAGAGATCGCGCCCGAGAAGGCAAAGGCGGCGCAAGCCTTCGCCCTGTACTTGACCAGCACCGCCAACCTGGCGTCCTGGCACCGCATCAGCGGCTACGACCCACTGCGCCGCAGTAGTCTGGAGCTGCTCCAGCGGCAGGGCTGGTTCAGGGTAGGCGAGGCCCACACGGTCGCCGTGGAGCAGTTTCGCCGGACGCGCTCTACCCCGGCCACAGCGGGTGCACTGTTTGGCAGCTTTTATGAAGTCCGGGCGGTGTTGCACGCGGCCATCGAGCGGGTACTGGGCGGCGCAGAGGTCGGCGCGTCGCTGAGAGTGGCCAAGGCGCGGGCCGACGAGATCATTCGGGCCTACAATGCGCGGCTTTAGTGCCGCTCTGCTCCGCAGACCCGCCTCGTCCGACGCGGCGCGGCTGGCACGAGTCACGGTGCCCCCGGCCCGCTGGCGCAGGCTGCGGATGTGGCAGCGCTTTTTTCTGAGTCAGGTGACGGTCTTCACCCTGCTGATGCTGATTCTGGTAGCCGTGCAGTACGCCTCGTTGACGGACCGCACTCGCCAGGAATTTGGCGAACGCGCCCTGATGCTCTCGCGCACCATCGCCAACATGCCGACCCTCCGAACCTACTTCATCCGTCCGGATGTGCCGCTGCGTATTGATCCGCTGCTGCGCCAGATGCAAGCCGATATCGGCGCGGACTTTCTGGTGGTGGGCGGACGCCTGGGCATGCGTTACGCCCATCCGTTTCCGCCCGCGCTGGCGCAGCGCATCAGCCGCAGCGGACCAGACGACGTGCTCGCGAGCGGCGACCCGGTGGAAGTGGGCGTGCAGCAGTTCAGGGAATTCATCTGGGGTAAGGCTGAGGTACGCGGCGCGGCAAACGAAGTGATCGGGCTGGTGTCCACCGGGTTCCTGCTGCCCACCGTGCAAGCCATCGTCTGGCGGGTCTCCCTCGGCCTGCTGCCGTGGTACGGTTTCGGCTTGCTGTTCGCGCTGCTGAGCAGTTTGTACTTGAGTGCCCGTTTGCGGCGCGATTTGTTCGATCTGGAACCGGACCAGATTTCGGGACTGGTCTCGCAGCACCACGCGGTCCTCACAGCGCTGCAAGACGGCGTGCTGGTGCTGGAACAAGACCGGGTGGTGCTAGCTAATCAGTGCGCCCTAGATTATATGGGGGTGGCGAGCATTGCCGGGCTGCCTTGCCTGCCAACGTTGTGGCCTGAACTCTCGGCGCTGCTGCAACGTGAGGCGCGGCCATCGTTCCGGGAAGCTCCCGGCAACTGGCGGCAGCAGCCGGTGCTCATCAGCGGCTACCGGCTTCCCAACGCGCAGCAGGTGGTGGTGTTTCGCGAGCGGGCCGAGGCGGTCAGGCTGGCTGAAGAGCTGACTCACGCGCGTGAGTATGTCGAGTTGCTGCGCTCGCAGACCCACGAATTCACTAACCGGCTGCACACCATCGCGGGCCTGATGCAGATTGGACGCCCCGAACTGGCCTTGCAAGTCATTCAGCGCGAGGCAGGCCAGGCCCAGCAAATCAGTGACCGGGTCAGTGGGATTGTGCCGCCCCGGCTGGCGGCTCTACTGGCTGGCAAGATAGCCCGCGCCCGTGAACTCGGCGTGGACCTGCAAATCGATCCGGCCTCTGCCCTGGAAGACCACTGGCCGGGCGGCGTGATCGATACCCTGATTCTGGCGGTGGGCAATCTGGTGGAAAACGCCTTCGACGCGGTACGCGGCCAGAACGCGCCGCAGATCAGCGTGATGATCGGCGAAGATGCCGAAGGAGTGCAGTTGGAGGTACGTGACGGCGGCCCTGGGCTGACTCCACCCCACCTGCCCCATCCAGGGTTCAGTACCAAAGGACCAGGACGCGGCCAGGGCTTGGCGCTGATTCACCAACACCTGCTGCCGTATCACGGGCAGCTCGAATACTTCAGGGCTGCCGAGGAGTCGGTCTTTATTCTCAGTATTCCTGCCGCACCGGAACTTGGTCTGTGACCCCTCTGCCCCGTCTGCTCAGCCGCGTGATGATCGTCGAGGATGATGTGCTGGTTCGGACCATTCACCAGACCCTGATTGAAGACCTGCCGGGATTTCAGGTCGTGAGCACGGTGGGATCGCTGGCACAGGCCAGCCAGGATCTGCAGAGCGTCACCGTCGATCTGCTGCTGGTGGATATTTATCTGCCGGACGGTAACGGCCTGACCTGGGCCGCCCAGCTGCCCCGAATTTCCACTGGCCCAGACGTGATCATGATCACTGCGGCCAACGATCTGCCGACGGTGCAAACGGCAATTAGAAGCGGTGTGCTCGACTTTCTAATCAAGCCGTTCGAACGCCAGCGGCTTTATGCGGCGCTACAGCGCCATCAGCAGCGTCACTCGGTCGCCAGTCCAGCACACCTGACCCAGTACGGTGTAGACCGCTTGCTGCGCCACGATCCCGTCACCCATCTGCCCAAAGGCATTGACGCCGCCACCCTGGGCAAAGTGCAGCGGTTACTTGACGAGGCCATCACGCCACTGAGCGCCGAAACGGCAGGACGACACCTGGGCGTCAGCCGGATCACGGCGTGGCGCTACTTGGAGTACTTGGTGGGACTTTCACTGGCCGAGGTGGAAGTGCTATATCAATCCACTGGCAGACCACTCAAGCTCTATCAGCGGTCAAGACACGATTCTGAAATTCTACTCCGCTAAGAAAAATACGCCGTCCCACACGCGTTTTACAAGAGCCTCAAAGTCGAGACTGCTCGGATCTGCTTCAGTCTTCCAGAGCCGCCGCAGGCAAGGCGGGTGGCAAGACCAGCGCCGACAGCGCCAGACCGCCTAGCCCGGTCATGATCGCCACGCCCAGCCAAAGTTCCAGGCTCAAGTTGCTCAGGCCCAGCCGCACCGCGCCGCCCAGGTACGGCACCCACACCGCCAGCGGCAGCAGGAAAGCGAAGGCCCGAAAGGCGATGGGCCGCGCCGGGGAGGGGTGCAGCAGCACGCACAGCACGTCGGCCAGCAGACCGCACACCAGTGCCACGCCGGGCACCCGCCAGTCACCGGGAGCGAGCATCAGGGCCATCGCGGTGTTGGTCAGGGTGTACATCACGGTGATTGAGCCGAATGGCAGCGCGAAGCGGCGCAGCAGCAGCAACACCGGCGCGGCCAGCATCAGAGCGGTTAGCAGTACGGCGCTGAGTTCGCCGCGCGTCTGGACCCAGCCCAGCCCCTGCGGCACGCTCAGCAGGCCCCACATGTACATGTGAATAAAAGCGGTGATCGCCAGAACCGAGCTGGCCGACAGCACCGCCACCCAGCGCAGCACCATCGGCGCACGCCGGGAGGTGGACGACTTCCAAGCGGCGTTCAGCGGCGAGGCCACGATCAACGAGCCGCCCGCGAACAGCAGCAGGTGCGTGGGCGAGAGCAGCGCTTCAATGCCCACCTCGATGCCATATACCGTGTGCCAGATCAGATCGCCGATGCCGCCCAAGCCGAACAGCGGCACGCCGATGGCCGCCAGATTGTAGCCGTCCGGAAAGGCGGCCAGACCGCGCCGACCCAGCTGCCAGCCGCGCGAGGCCAGGTACAAGCACCAACCTGCCACTGCGACAAAGCCGCTGTAAAAGACGGCGTGCCAGGGGGTGAAGAAGGTTTCCAGCGACTCGCCAAGATGGTTGTGTGCCCAGCCGTCGAGGAAGAGGCCCCCCAGCAGCCACCAAGCCAGCACGATGGTGATCAGGTGCTGCGTGGTGGTGGCGCGGTAGGCCGCAGGTGACGCCGGGGCAACCTGAAGAGACTGGGGCGCAGTGGTCATGGGGCAGTTTAGCGGATGGGCTGGAGACTGGCCCCGCCCACCTCGGGCCGCGTTACGCAGCGCTCTGGGAATTCAGCGGCACCAGTGCAGGATGGTGTTCGCTGCACTGTGTGCGATTTCCCCCACGCTCAGTCAAACAGCCCTTCTTGCCGGGTGCCCTCGGCGCGTTGGAATTTGAGTTCGTTGAGCTGCCGGATGGCGTCGGCCTCGCTGGTGGCGGTGGGAATGCTGCCCGCTTTGGCTGGCCGTCCACGCCGTTTGGGTTGGGTGCTTGCCGCTGGCTCTGCTGGCTCCCTTAAGGCGGCTGAGCGCCCCAGAGTTGGGCGGCGCTCCGGCGTGGGGCTGGCGGGCGTCACAGCGGCCATCAGCGAGCTGAGCAGGGCCGACTGGGTACCGGTTTGGGCCGAGAGTTGCGCCGAGAGGTCGTCACACAGCCGCATCAGCTCATCAATCTTGGTGACAATCCGCCGCTGTTCGGGGAGCGGAGGGAGGGGAGTCAACATTTCATTTATCTGCTCGGTGCTTAAATTAGGAATTGCGCTTCCAGATGATATATCCAGATTTTTTTGTATTTGAGTAGACAGGTAGTGAAACAGATAGGTCTTTTCAGTTTTAACGGGCTCTATTTTTCCCACTCTTTGATTCATCACTAGCTTTTCAGTGAGTGAGTTGATGCCTAATTTTCCAGTAGTTGCACCGGACATAGCTATAAGCATATCTCCGACATTGACTAGAAATTTATCGTCAACTTCGCTCATGTAAGACTCGTCTATGAAGTCCATACGCGCTTTAGTGACTTGGCCGTCGCTAATATCACCTATCTTCACAACTCCAACACCACTTTCTTGAAATAAATTGCTCTTAAATGCAAAACCGTTGGTGAAATTTATTAGAGTACCCAGCCGCACCCACTCCCACCCATGCGGCACTTCATACGGCCTCTCTTCCGGCTTCACGGGGGGCAAGGGTTTGGGTGCTTTGATTTTGCCTGCGGCCACCAGTCGGCGCTTCTCGGCCTCAATCTCGCGCAGCAGTTCGCGGGCGGGCGGGTCGGCGGGGTCTTGCGGCACCAACTTGCCCATGACCGCCAGTTGCAGCACGGCCTTTCGCAGCTCGGCCACGTTTTGCGGGGCGCTGTAGAGGTCGCCAAAGTGCTGGGCCACAAACTGCCACGCCTGCGCGAAGGCTTCCGGCGTGTCGGCCCCCAGCAAGTCGGAGAGGGCTGCCGTGTGAACGTCCAAGCGCTTTTGCTGCTGGGCATTTCGCAAGGCTTCCAGCTCATCGCAGCGGGCCATCAGTTGCTCAATTCTGGCGACAATGCGCCGCTGTTCGGGGAGCGGAGGGAGGGGGATGAGAGCGGCCAAAATCTGACCGCCAGATAAATGATCAACTGTCGTATAAGACTTTGTGCCCTGAACTGCTGTCAGCCTCACTTGAAGGATTCTAGCAACTAATGATTGCTCTACATTGTCACTATAAAATGATAGCCTACTTACTCGCTGGTTTAGCAATGCTTTTCCATACTTCCAAGTGGCGACTCTGAATTCTCCATCCATACTGATGAGATATTCACCTTCGGTTACTATAAAATCCTCTTTATATTCGCCGTCGTAGAAAGTTCCCGTAAAAGGCTGGCCTACATCCCTAATACGAATTAAAGGCAAACCACCGCCTGATTCGTTGAATTTGTTAGACTTAAAAGAAAATCCCGCTTGTGAGTCGGCAATATCTCCCAACCGTACCCACGCCCAGCCCTGCGGCACCTCATACGGCACTTCATCCGCTTCAATCGGCAGCAGGGGTTTGGGTGCTTTGATCTGGCCCGCCGCCACCAGTCGGCGCTTCTCCTGCTCAATTTCTTTTAGCAGCTCACTCGCGGGCGGGTCGCTGGGGTCTTGCTCCACCAGCTTGCCCTGCATCGCAAGCGTCAGAATCAGCTCGCGCAACTTCTTCAGGCCGTCCGGCGCGGCAAAGGCGGTGTCAAAGTGCTGCTCTAGCAGTTGCTCGGCGGATTGCTCGGCGCTAGGAGCCTGGCTCAGCACCGTCATCAGCGCCCACCGCCCAGCGCGGCCACCAGTTCCTGCTTCAGCGCACCCTGCGCGGCCTGCACCTGGCGGGTCAGCGCCTCGTACTCGGCCATCAGCTCGTCGGGGTCGGCATGAACCACGTCTACCCGGTGCGGGTTCTTGATGTCGAGGTTGTAGCCGCGCTGCTCAATCTCGGCGGCGCTGACCTTCCAGGCGTACTCGCTGCCCTCTCGCCCGCTGCGCTGCGGGCCGCCCCACCAGGCCTTCTCGCGCTCGAACTCGGCCAGCGTCAGCGGCCTGGTGCGCGAGTACGATTTGTAGCCCTCGGGGTAGGGATGCTCAAAAAACCAGATGTCAGCGGTAGGGCCGCCCTTCTCAAAAAACAGGATGTTGGTGTTGATGCTGGTGTACGGGTTAAACACGCCCTTGGGCAGCCGGACGATGGTGTGCAGGTTGAAGTTCTCCAGCAACTCTTTTTTGATGGTGGTCTTGACACCCTCGCCAAACAGAAAGCCGTCGGGCAACACCACGGCGGCGCGGCCCGTGCCCTCTTTGAGCAGGTGCATGATCAGCGCCATGAACAGATCAGCGGTTTCGCGGGTCTGGTACTTCTTGGGAAAGTTCTGCTCAATGCCGTTTTCTTCCACGCCGCCGAAGGGTGGGTTCGCCAGAATGATGTCCACCCGGTCGGACGGCACGTAGTCACGCAGTGGGCGGGCCAGGGTATTGTCGTGGCGCACGCCCAGCGGCACGTCGATGCCGTGCAGCATCAAGTTGGTCATGGCCAGCAGATGCGGCAGCGGCTCTTTCTCCACGCCGCGCACGGTGTCCTGAATCAGGGCGTTGTCGTCGGCGCTCTGGGCCTGCGCCTTGAGGTGGTCAATAGTGCCGGTCAAAAAGCCGCCGGTGCCGCAGGCCGGGTCAAACACCACTTCGCCCAGGCGCGGGTCAAGAATATCCACCATGAAGTTGGTGACGGGGCGCGGCGTGTAATATTCGCCCGCGTTGCCCGCCGATTGCAAATCAGCCAGAATCTTCTCGTAAATGTCGTTGAAGAGGTGCCGGTCTGAGAGGGAATTGAAATCAATGTCGGCCTCAATGGTGTTGATGACCTGCCTGAGCAGCGTGCCGGACTTCATGTAGTTGTAGGCGTCCTCGAAGACCAGGCCCACCACCCGGCCCTGATCTATCGGGCTGACGGTCAGCTTCTTGAGGGCCGGAAACAATTGGTTGTTGACAAAATCGGTGAGTTCTTCGCCGGTCATGCCTTCGGGGTTCTTGGCCCAGTTGGCCCAGCGGAACGGCTCGCTCAGGGGCGACTGGTAGTGGTCGTAGGTGAGTTCCCATTCCTGCTCTTTGTCGTCGAAGATTTTCAGGAACATCAGCCACACCAGCTGGCTAATCCGCTGGGCGTCGCCGTCCACGCCCGTGTCTTTCCGCATGATGTCTTGAACCGATTTGACGAGGGTATTGATGGACATGCTTGACTCCAATGCTTCAGTTAAGAGGCGCTATACAGTTCGTTTTCCAGTTCGCGGATGGCCTGTTCGTACTCGGCTCTGCCACCAAAAGCTTTGACCAGCTCCAGCGGCGTGCCGAGCTGACGGAACGGATCGATTCTGAGAATTTGCACTTCTTCCAGCGGCTCCACGCCCTGATCGGCGTATTTGTCGAGGAGGGCGTCTAGCACGCTGCGGGCCTTCTCGCCGTACTTGCCGAAGGCGTCGCGCTTCTTGACCTTGGCGGCGCGTTCACGGCGGGTCAGCGGCGGCTGATTCCAGGCCAGATGGCAGATCAAATCGAAGGGGTCGAGCTGGTCACCGAGTTCGGCACTCAGCGCTTCAAAGAAGATCCCCTCTCCTTCGAGTTCGGTGATGATGGCCTGTTTGCGCTCGGCGGCGTTCCAGCGCTTGAGGAAATCACCCAGCGAAGCAAACTCGCGATTGAGGGTTCGCAGGGTGTACGCCTTGAGAGATTCGGTAATCGGGTTGCCTTGCGCGTCGTAGTAGATGACTCGCTCGGCCACTACCCTCACCTCCACGCCTTTGACGTGGTACTTGCGAACCTTGGTTTCGTCGCTGTCGGCCAGGCCAGAATTTACCGGCTCTGGCACTTCGTCGCCTTCCAACTTGGGCGGCACGGGCGAGTCGTTCGCCCCCGGCTCGTAAATCTGCACCGGGTCGCCGTCGAAGTCAGGGTCGGCAAACAGAGCAGTGGCTCCCTTGAAATCCAGAATGGTAAAAAAGTGCTTGCTGTAAGCCTCGTTGATGCGGGTGCCGCGCCCGATGATCTGCTTGAACTCGGTCATCGACTGAATCCGCTGATCCAAGACAATCAATTTGCAGGTCTGGGCATCCACGCCGGTGGACATCAGCTTGGAGGTGGTGGCGATCACCGGATAGCGGCTTTCGGGGAAGATGAAGTTGTCCAGCTCGTCTTTGCCTTCTTTGGAGTCGCCGGTAATTCGCATGACGTACTTGGAGTTTTCCAGCACCAGATCGGCGTTCTCATTGACGAGCGCTTGCCGCATCCGCTCAGCATGGTCGATGTCATCGCAAAACACGATGGTTTTGTCGAAGCGGTTGGTGGCCTTGAGGTACTCCGAAATTTTGCGGGCCACCAGCTCGGTGCGCTCTTCGAGCACCAGGGTTTTGTCGAAGTCGCGCTGGTTGTAGGTGCGCTGCTCGATCTCGTGGCCGTACTTGTCGCGCTGGCCCTCACTGGGTGCCCAGCCGCTGAGGTCTTTGTCGAGGTCGAAGCGCACCACCTTGTACGGCGCGAGGAAGCCGTCCTCGATGCCCTGGCGCAGCGAGTAGGTGTAGATCGGCTCACCGAAGTAATCGATGTTGGACACGTCCTTGGTTTCTTTGGGCGTGGCGGTCAGGCCAATCTGGGTGGCCGCCGAGAAATACTCCAGAATTTTGCGCCAGTTGGAATCCTCGGCGGCGCTGCCCCGGTGGCATTCGTCCACCACGATCAGGTCGAAGAAATCGGGGCTGAACTGCTTGTAGATGTTCTGTTCTTCCTCGGTACCGGTAACCGCCTGATACAGCGACAGATAAATTTCATACGACTTGTCGGTCTGCCGTTTGCTGATCTTGGTCATGGCCGAGCCAAACGGCTTGAAGTCGTTGGTTCTGGTCTGATCGACCAGGATATTGCGGTCGGCCAGAAAGAGAATCCGCTTTTTGGCCTTGGCCTGCCACAGCCGCCAGATGATCTGGAAGGCGGTAAAGGTTTTGCCGGTGCCGGTGGCCATCACCAGCAGAATCCGTTTCTGGCCCCTAGCAATCGCCTCGGTGGTTTTATTGATGGCCAGAATCTGGTAGTAGCGCGCCGTCTTGCCGCTGCCGTCGCTGTAATAGTCCTGCGTCACCAACTCGGTTTGCGCGGGAGTCAGGTTCTTCTCGGCGTTCCACCACTGCCACAGCTGCTCTGGACTGGGAAAGGCGTCCAGGCTGATTTCCTTTTCCAGCACGCCTTCCGACATCAGGGCGTTGTGAAACAGAAACCCATCACCATTCGAGCTGAACACAAACGGCACCTGCAAGGTCTGACCGTAAGCCTGGCCCTGCTGCATTCCGCTCCCGACGCTGAGCGTATTGACTTTGGCCTCAATCACTGCAATGGGGATATTGGGCTTGTAGAACAGCACGTAATCGGCCCGCTGGGCTTTGTGCTTGCCGGTGTCGCGGGTGTGGAGCTGGCCGCTGACGATCACGCGGCCCTTGGTGAGATACAGCTCTTCGCGCACCTGCGTCTGCAAGTCCCAACCGGCTTTCTGAATGGCGGGCGTGATGAACTTGCTGCAAATGTCGCGCTCGGAGAGTTCTTTTTTATTCATGTCTATTCATGGCGCTCATCGAGTTGGGCGTCGAGGGCTGCCAGCGGTTGTGCGCCGATCAGCTCAAGGACTTCGGTACGCGGCACCCGCCACGTGTCACCGATCCGCAGGCCCTTGGTTTCGCCAGTTCTGAGCCGCCGCCGAATGGTTTCGCCGCTGAGGCGCAGAAACGCCGCCAATTCATCCGGCGTATAAAATTGCCGCTGGGTCATTTATGCATTCTACGCAGACGGCGCAGAGCTGGACGGCTTTTCGACAACTGCGCCATCAGGACTGAGTGATTGTCAGCAGCGGCACTTCGGGAAAGTCGCCGTAATCGCCCGTATTGAGGGTCAGCAGGGCGTGACCGAAGGTGCTGGCGTGTGCGCCGACCAGAAAGTCGGTCAGGATGCGCCGGGGCAGCCCGCCCCCACTGGCCCGGCGGCGGGCGCTGTAAGCGGTGTGGGCCACTCCGGCCCGCCGCCAGGCGATCAGCGGCATCTGCGGATCGGCGCTGACGCCGTAAGTCCTCAGCAGCACATCTAAATCGGGATAAAAGCCGGACAGTTCGGCGTACACCGCCCCGCAGACCACCAATCGCCCCTGGGTGGCCAGCCTATCAAGCGCGGCAGCCAGCTTCGGCGCGGCGGGTTCGGCATTCCACAGCGAGAGCAACACATTGCTGTCGAGCGCAGTGCTCAAGCCTCATCCGCTGGGAGGTCGCCTAGCACCGTGATTTGGGGGTGCGGCGGTGTGGCGTCCAGGGCGGCGCGGTCTGCCGGGTCGTGCCTGAGTTCGTCAATGATGCGCCGGGCGTCCTGTTCTGTGGGCTGCTTGGCGAGGCCGATCATGCCCCCGAAGCTGGGCGTGTCGCGCTGCGGATACACCACCACCGCACCTCCCTCCAGCTCAAAACGAATGCGGTCTCCGTCGTGTACGCCGAGCCGCTCACGGATTTCGCGTGGCAGCGTCACTTGCCCCTTGCTGGTGATCTTGGCCGTGATAGAGGTCATGCCGTGATTGTACACCTTACAAGAGTTCCTTACTAAGTTTCTTTTACGCCCGGCCAGCGAAACGGGCGGACCCGGCTCGGTTTCGTAGTGACATAAAGAAAGAAATCTTTATATCTTTCTTTATGTCTTGCCCAAATATTTCTCTAACGCCCTTTGCACCACATCTTGAATCTTGACGCCCTCCTCAGCGGCGTACACTTTCAACCGGCGCTGCAAACTGCGTGGCAGACGGGTGTTAAATGATTCGGGGACGTCCGTTTCTTCGGTCTTCAGCGGGACGGGGTCGGGGACGTGCACCTGCGTCGGCGTCTCCTCCTGACTGCCCATACGCTGCTTCATAGCCGCGCCGATGCTCACACCCTTCTTCCGGTCTCCCGTCATGCCAACGCCCCCAACAATGCATTGCGGTACTCGCTCAGGTCATCCGGTAAGGTGCCAAAGGCCCGCTCGTATTTGATGAGGTGCGGAATGACGCCGTACACCGGCAAGTCCTCTTCTTCCAAGGCCAGCTTCATTTCCCTACCGAGGCCGCCCCTCGCTTGGGTCAGCAAAATGCCCCAGGGGCCACTAAAGCCCGAAGCCATCAATGCGTCGAGTGTCGGAACCAATCGGTCTGCTTCTAGGGCGTTGCATTTGGCGACCACCAGCACACGGGTCGCCAGCCGCGCCGCGTCACCGAGCGCGCGGGGATCGTTGGGCGGCGTGTCAATGACCACCCAAGCATGTTTGAGGGCCGCAGCCTGCTTCCCTTCCGGGTAAACGGGAAACGGCAAGTCGCCCGCCGCCCGAGCCCACGCACCTGCGCTGCCTTCCGGGTCTTTATCGAGGATGCACACGTCTTTGCCCTGCGCGGCCAGGAGCGCCGCCGTGTAGATCGCACTGACCGTTTTGCCGACGCCGCCCTTGCGCGAAAGTACTGAAATCCGTTCTGTCATAAAGAAAGCTTACTTGAAAGAAAGATAGAAAGAAAGTCGTTTTGAAAGACTGAAAGCCGCTATCAAAGTGCCGGATCGGGGCAGCACAGTGGGAACGATGACGAGCAGCGTATTTGCCGCCTTTTATTTCAGACGCATGTTGAGGCGGAGATTGTCGGCACTGCTCAAGCTGTACATCACGTCTCCACCGGGAAGGATGCTGTCACCGTCCCCCGGTGAAGTTCAGATATCAGCTGCGTCCACTTCAGTCAGTCAATGGGATTTTGGTCGTTATGTTCAACAAAAACGAACCATAGGGACTGATTGCTGCCACACGAGTGGAGAGAGGCTGGTTAGCGCTGTATCCGAGAAACCAGAGGTCGAACGCTCAGGCTGTTGGCCTACGGAACTGCCACTCCGCTTGAGAGACAATAAAGCCATGTCGGTTCTGTCTGCATCTAACTTAATCCCTCAGTCTGTCCAGCTCGTTTGGTTTAAGAAAGACCTACGAATCAACGACCACGCCCCGCTGGTGCAAGCCGCCGCACGCGGGCCGGTAGTGCCGCTGTACATCTACGAGCCGGAGCAACTGGCCCATGAGGAATTCGGCGGCCACCACTTGACCTATCTCAATACCTGTTTGCACGAACTCGGTGAGCGGCTGCGCGAACTCGGCACGCCGCTCATCGTGCGGGTGGGTGAGACAATCAGCGTGCTGGAAGCGCTGCGGGAGGAAGTCGGCATCGGCGGCCTGTGGGCGCACGAGGAAACCGGCAACGCTGTGAGCTACGCCCGTGACCGGCGGGTGCGGGCTTGGGCGCGGGAGCGGGGCATTGCCTTTCATGAGTTGCCACAAAACGGTGTGGTGCGCCGGATGAAGAGCCGCGACGGCTGGGCTGACACTTGGGAAGAGCGCTTGGGGTCGCACCCGCTGCCGCCGCCCGCCACACTCAGCGGCACTGCCCTGTTCTCACAGAGCCTGCGAACCCACGCGGAGCTTGGTGTAGCGCCTGGCCAGCAAATTGTCATTCCCGGCGGCGAGCAGGCCGCCCGCGATACGCTCAGTAGCTTCCTGACGGTGCGCGGCGTCAACTACATGCGTGAGATGAGCAGTCCCCTGAGCGCCGAAACTGCTTGCTCACGGCTGAGCGCTCCGCTGGCCTTCGGCACCTTGTCGCTCAGGGAAGCGCTGCACGCTACCCGGCAGCGCTTGGCCGCCGTCAGCGGAGACACGGCAGCCGATCCACGCTGGGTCAGGTCACTCAGGAGCTACGAGAGCCGCCTGCACTGGCATTGTCACTTTATGCAGCGGCTGGAATCCGAGCCGGAGATGGAATTTCAAAATCTCAATCGGGCCTTTGACGGCTTACGCGAACAGGATTGGAACCCTGAATTTTTTGAGCGCTGGTCACATGGCCAGACGGGATTTCCACTGATCGATGCCTGCATGCGGATGCTGAAGGCCACTGGCTGGCTCAACTTCCGGATGCGGGCCATGCTGGTGAGTTTCGCCTCGCAGCACCTGTGGCTGCACTGGCGACCCACTGGAGTGTTTCTGGCACGGCAGTGGCTGGACAACGAACCCGGCATCCATTGGTCACAGATGCAAATGCAGAGCGCGGTGGTCGGCATCAACCGCGTCCGCATCTACTCGCCCACCCGTCAAGCCAAGCAGCAAGATCCAGCGGGTGAGTTCATCCGCCGCTGGGTGCCAGAGTTGCGGGACGCGCCCAGTGATTTCATTCACTCCCCTTGGGAGTGGAGCGGGTCGAGCCGCCTGAACTACCCGGCTCCCATCGTGGACGAAGGCAAAGCGGCGCGGGCCGCCAAAGCCAAAATTATGGCAGCCCGCGCTCAGACCGACTTTGAGCCTGAATCGCGGCGAGTCTACGCTCTGCACGGCAGCCGCAAGAAGGCGGTGATACGGGCTGAGCGTGTAGCAAAGGGGTTGCCGCCCAAGCCCGTCAAGGTGACGGCCAAACCGCCGAAACCTATGCTGGTCAGTGCCGCTCAGCCCGCTCTCTTCGGCGGCGCTCAGACCGGCGGCAAGCCCATCCAGATTGCCGGTCTGCCGGATTCTTGGCGGGAAGCCCTGGCTGCCGAGTTCGCCGCACCGTACTTCCACGCCCTTAAAGACTTCCTAGTGCGCGAGCGGGCCGAGCATCCCATTTACCCGCCTGCGCCGGACGTATTTAGCGCCTTGCGGTTGACGCCACTGGAAGATGTAAAGGTGCTGATTCTGGGGCAAGACCCGTATCACGGACATGGTCAAGCCCAGGGTCTCTCATTCAGCGTGCCGCCCGGCGTGCGGGTGCCGCCGAGCTTGCAGAACATCTACAAGGAACTTCATGACGACCTCGGCATCCAGCCTCACCGAAATGGCGATCTGACGGCTTGGGCCGTTCAGGGTGTGCTGCTGCTCAACGCCGTGCTGACGGTGCGGGCGGGCCAACCCAATAGCCACGCGAATCAGGGCTGGGAGCCGCTGACCGACGCCGTGATTCGGGCGGTGAATGCTAGGCCGCAGCGCGTCGTGTTCGTGCTGTGGGGCGCGTATGCCCGCAAGAAGGCCAAGCTGATCACCGGGCCGCAGCACGTCATTTTGCAGTCCGCTCACCCTTCGCCGTACAGCGCTGAGCGTTTCTTCGGGACTCGTCCGTTCTCCAAAGTGAATGCCGCGCTTGAAGAGGCCGGGTGCGGCCCAGTGGCGTGGCCTCTCTGAGCCGGCCGTGCTGGTCTCAGTTCCCAGCGTATGGCTTAGAGCTGGAACACAAATTCCCGCTCAAGGATTCAAAATTGCTCGCCGGCACCTGTCAATCTGGTTTATACCTCAACTGGACACTTGAAAATCGACCGAAAGGCGTCAGATTAGAGTCCATTTTTGAATTATCTGACACTTTCAAATTTGGCTTTAAGAGTCTATCCTGACACCATGACTGGTAAACGCCTCGGCTACCTCAGAATCTCTTCTCTCGATCAGAACACTGATCGCCAGCTCGAAGGCATGACCCTCGACAAGACATTCACCGACAAGGCCAGCGGCAAAGACGCCCGGCGTCCCCAACTGTTGGCTCTCCTCGACTACACCCGTGATGGCGATGTCGTCTTGGTCCATAGTCTGGATCGGCTGGCCCGCAACCTCGATGACCTTCGGCGTATCGTTCAGTCTCTGACGGACAAGGGCGCACGGGTGGAGTTCCTCAAAGAAGGGTTGGCCTTTACGGGCGACGACTCAGCCATGAGCCAGCTCCTCCTCAACGTGATGGGTGCGTTCGCCGAGTTCGAGCGCTCCCTCATCCGAGAGCGGCAGCGCGAAGGGATCGGCCTTGCGAAAAAGAAGGGGATCTACAAAGGAAGAAAAAAGTCGCTCGATGCGGAACAAGTGACGCACCTCAAAGCGAGGGTACAGGCTGGGGAAGGCAAAGCAGCGTTGGCCCGCGAGTTCGGAGTGAGTCGGGCAACGGTTTATCAGTACCTTGCTTCTACGAGAGATTAGCTTTTATGCTAACATCATGGCGTGCCCGAGGGTTTCGATTTCACCACCGACGCCGTGCTGGACTGGGAAGTCGAGGCGATCTGGGACGCCATCGATCAGGAGACGTTGATCTTTACCCGGCATGCCCGTGAAGAACTCAGTCTCGACGCCCTCACCCTCGGCGATGTCCTTGACGCCATCAGTTTTCCTGATGAGATCACCAAAGACCTTCCCGGTGGAACTCGCGCACCTGGTCTCAATTTTGACCGGTACTTCGGTGACGTGCGCGTACGGGCCAAAATCGGCTGGAAAGAACGGTATTACCTTGTCATCACCGTGATGGCGAACTGAAAGGAGGGACGGATGCAGCAATTCACCACTTACCAAACCCAGCAGCGTGGCCTCTCGGTCACGGTCTTCGGTGTGCCGACCACCTTCAGCGCTGACGGTGAGGAACTCGGCTTCGACCTCAAAGTGATGCGCGATCTGGATCTGCTGATTGCCCGAGCTGTTGAGGCCGCTAAACCAAATGTGCAGGTGCTGGAACTTCAGTACCTGCCACTCGCGCCCGCTCCTGATCCGGTCAGCTTGGAACTGCGGCGAGCATTGAGACTGCGGCGAATGAGCGGCGCTCAGGTGGCCCAACAACTCGGCGTGACGCCGCCAGTGGTGTCACGCTGGCTCAGTCCCGATTACCACGCGCATGGGATGGAAACCTTGCGCCGCATGGCTGAGGTGCTGGAGATGGACGTGGAAGTGCGGCTGGTTCCAAAACGCTCCGCTTGAGCTTGACAGCGGGAACTTCCACCCGTACCGGACTTTCAGGTTTCCTGAGCAGCGTCGCTCGCTGTTGTTTCACAACTTTGACCCAGGGGACTTGTCCCCTGGGTCAAAGTTGTGAAAATCAGTTTGATTTTGAGCTTTTCGCTTTCGATATCAGCGAATTTGGAGGGAAAATCCTTACAGGCCGCGCGGCGTCAGGGTCAGGTTGTTCAGGTTGGTGCTGGAGGTGTAGTTGAAGGTGGTCGTGCTGGGTCCGAAGGTGGTGGCCTGCGTCACGAGGTTCCAGCCTTTGACCAACTGCATGTTGATGCTCAGGGTTTCGGTTCCCGTGTTCCCAGTGGTGTCGCCACTGCATACGGCGTTTGCGCTGACATTCACGTCGGAATCCGAGTACATCAGGTAAGCGCTGGTGGTCGTTTTGGTGGCGGCGTTCTCGGTGACGTTGATGGAGAGACTTCCGTCTCCGGTCAGGCTGCTGAGTTCCAGCCCCGAGAGGGCTGCTTTCGCGCTGGGTTGGCTGATGTTCACGCTGGCGGCCGTGCATTTCGTCTGGGATTTGACAGCCATGTCAATGAATGGATTGGGAGCGAGCAGCGTGGGATTTTCTGGAAGTTTCAGGGCGTACACGTACTTGCTGCCTTCCTTGATGACTTTGGTGCTGCTCTGCACGGGGACACCGCTCGCGGCGTCGCTCAACGATGCGAGTTGGGCGTTTATGGCCGTGTTGCTGCCGGGACTACTGAACGTCAGCAGCGCGTCAGCGGCGCGGCTGTCGGGGATTCCGGTTTGACGGCTTCCAGTTTGACTCAGAATGATCTGTCCACTCATCGTCTGGGCGGTTTTTGGATTCTCGGGGTTTCCCCCGACTGGCGGGTTGGTGGTCGTCGGAGGCGTCGTTCCCCCACCCGTGTTGGCGGGCGTGGTTGATCCGCAAGACGCGAGCAGAACGCTGCCGAGAAAGATCAGTGCGGCGGTCGTGGTGTAGTTCTTCATGGCTCTCCTTGATGAATGAGAGGCGGGAGAGATGTTACAGGCGTTGCAGACTGGCAGTTGCACGGTGCATCAGCAGTGAACTGAGAGCAGTCAAGTACAACTAAGTACAACAACGTTTATCTTTAGGTAAACCGAGCGGAGCGAGAAGGTGAAAAAGTACGGCCAGACGAGAGTGCAGAGGTGGAGCGCTTTTGGCGGGCAGGCCCGATAGGTGCCGTTCTGCTCAAGACGCGGAATCCCGAAACGGTAGTCTGGCCGTACTTAGATGCATCCTGGTCACATCAAACGGTTCTCGGTATGTATTCTACTCATGTCACTCTCACTTTAACATCTCAAATATCTGGCGTACGGTTCAAGCCACAGGCTGAGCAGGGCTACCGCAAAGTCCGTCAGAGGCAACGTTGGATCTGGCGTTTGCCAAGTCGCTTCAAATGGACGCCTGATTTTAGGAGATAAACACGACAGAAAACCTCGCCCCTTCTCCGAATACCTTTTCTTTCGCCAACCGATTTGCGACTTTGCGGTAGCCCTGCAAGATCTGGCGCTACGACTCGATTAGCAGCTTCCAGTCGATATACACTCACAGGCCAAACATCAGCAGTCAAACATTCATGCCCGGTTTCAGGAGCTGGGTCTGGCGCTCACTGTAGGAATGCGGGCAGACACATTGGCTGCTTGGTTGGGATTGGGGCTGGACGGAGTGTCTTTTCCTCTACCTCCTCAAGCAGCGAGAGCGGAGGGAGCGGTCAGAGTCAGGATCAAAAACTTTTTCACGGTGTTCCCCACTTCTAAATGACTGCGGAGGTCAGTGTCCGATTTCGAGCATGACCGCACAAGACCACCGCTCTGGTGCGTGCAGTCATAGAGCGTACAGGCACCGGGTAGGCAAGGGGCGAACTTGGTGGTCTCCGACGTCGCTGCTTCGGGAGATCAGCGGCGAGGTGTGAGGGTCGCGCCGCAGGTCAGTGTGCCGTTCGCGCCAGACTTGCAGTTGGTCAGCACCGCGTTGTAAGCGCTGGTGTTGACAGGGGCAGTCGTGGTGGTTGTGGGACTGGGAGTAGGTGCTTGAAGACTCATCACCTTCACGTTGCTCAACACGTTGGCATTAAACACCAGGCGAGGCACTGTTTTACCAGTGTATGCAAAAGCCATCGTGATTTTGACGGGTAAGTCTTGGTACATGTTGCTATGAATGCCTGTGTACTGCCCACCGCTCTCGATGTGCTCGCCGTCTGCAATGGAAGCCCAGATAGGGGTGTACTCACGCCCCGCAGCATCAACAGCTTTAAAGTCACCGAAGTCGAAATTTTTGACATCAGTGCCCTCTGATACGTAAGTCACATTTGCGCTACATGCCATTGTCTGTGCATCCACTCGAGTACAGCCATTAAGCACGTACTTATAAGACCCGCTTGTGCTCATCCACGTCTGTGCTCCCACTACCCCCGCGCCTAACACTGCCATCGCTGCCGCTGTCATAATCATGAGTCTCTTCATGTATAGAACGATACAGAAGGGTGGGGGGAAAAAAGGGGGAAGACAGGTCGCCGCGTACCCTATAGAGTTGCCCCATGTCTTCTCCCGCTACTGCTGAAACCAGTCTCATCCAAGTCTCTCCATCTGACATCCGGCAAGAGATCGGGGCACTGCGGGAGGCGGGCGATCTCGCTGCTGCCGCTGAGTTGCTGGAGGATCACGTCGGCAAACTCATGAACCTGAACGATCACGCGGGTGCCCAGGCCCTGATCAACAGTCTGCCGGACGTGTGGGTGAACCCACGTGTCCGGGCGATGTACTGGCTATCACAGAGAAAGGGTGGAACCCGTGAGGAGGCGGTGCAGGCGCGCCAGGAGGCCGAAACTGCGTATGAGGCCGGTGAACGCAACTTCCGGTTGATCTACTTTGTTGCTGATACTCGCCAACTTGACGGTCTTGACGACCTTGCCATGCAAGTCATGCTTGAGGGTCTTCAGATGGAGTTGCAGCCCACGGACCGCATGCTCCTCCTGCATGTCTATGCGGCCACCCTGCTGTCCCTCGGGGAGGCTCTCGCTGCCCGAGGGAGCGCTCAGGAGATGCTGCAACTGGCGCAACGCAATGGGAAATCCCGACATGTGGGGATCGCGAACGCGTTGATTGCAGAGAGTTACAGCCATGAAAGCAACGTTGCTGAGGCGCAACGGTACTTTCTGCGTTCCCTCCATATCCTGAGACGCCTCGGCGATCAGGGACAGTTGGTCGTGCACCTCAACAATTACGCGCAGAATCTGATCGACTGGGGCCGTCCCCGGGAAGCAGAGCAGGCGCTGGCTGAGGCCCGAGAACTCCCAGTCAGATCCACGCGTCACCGAGGCTGGCTGGCGCTCTCCACGGCGATCCTCCATCACCAGTACGGGATGCACAGTGCCGCGCTGGCTTCCACGGCGCACGCGGTCGCCCTTTTGTGCGAGGCCGAGTTACCGGGGTCTGAGATCACGGCCCGATTGATGGGGGCCGAGCGGCTCGCCTTCGACGGCCAGCCACACGCCGCACAAGAGGCTCTGCAGAACGCGCAGGCACGGATCGGCGAGGACCGCCGGTATCAGGCGCAGACCTACCTCACTGCTGGCGTACTGGCCTGGACGAAAGGCGACACTGTGGAGGCTGAACAGCAGTTTGACCGTGCTCAGGAGATGGAACACCTGCTCGTCACGTGGGACCAAGCGCGGTTGCCCCTCTACCGTATCGCCCTCGCCCGCCGGGGTGGCCAGATTCCGGGAACAGCAGCGCTGGACGCAGCACTCGAAACGGCACACAACGACTATCCCCTGGTGACGGACGCGCCAGTGATGGCGGACACGCTGAGGTGGCTGGGTGAGCAGCCGGGCTGGCGCGAGCGGCTGGAAGCCGTGTTCAGTCAGCCGCTGGAAGGCACCGTCGCGGTCAGGCTGGAACTGCTCGGCCCACTGGAGGTCTACGCCGGGCGGGACGTGCTGCGCTTCCCGCTGAAACGGGCGGGTGAACTGCTCGCGTTCCTCGCACTGCACGGCCCGGCATCGAGAAGTGACATCCTGAACGCCTTGTTTGAGGCGCGTACCGACGACAAGACCACCGACAACTTCAAAAAAACACTCAGGGCGCTGCGTGCGGTTCTCGAACCTCTCCTGCCCGAGGGTACTGAGCCGGTGCAGCTGGAACGGCAGCGCTACCGACTCAACCCACTGCTGGACGTCTCAGTGTCCTGGGTGCCGCCGTCCTTTCCCGCTCCGGGTGTACGGCAGAGTGGGCCTATCGCCGTCAGGGGTCAGTTTCTTGCGGCTGCTCGCGGCGAGTGGGTAGCGGAGGTGCGGAGCGAGGTTCATGCGCTGCTACGGGCACACCTTGAGCAAGCGGCCGCAGAAGGGAATCCCACCGTACAGGCCGTCCTGCGTATGGTGAGAGCTTTGGAGTAAAGGTCAATTTTCCCACCTTTTCTCTCGTTGCTCAGTACCCGACAGTTTTTGAGGGGGCTTGAAACTCATCCTCCGGTACGGCATTGGTGTTCGAGGTGATGATCCGGCTGATGGTTCGTCGACTGGCAACTATAAAGCAGAGAATGCGTCCTGAACGCATTCTCTGCTCTTAATCATCCTCTAATGACAGAGTTTTCAGACGCACTTTAGCGCCCCAGCGCATCGACCAGTACACACCGTCCCCAGTCTGCTGGACGAAGCCGAGCCGCTGATACCACGCCAAAGCCGGGTTACTGACCTGAACGTGCAGCGTCACAGGCTTGTGTTGCACGGCGGCGCGGTGCAGCAGCAGCTCCATGATCTGCGTCCCAATTCCCCGCCGCTGAGCTTCAGGAAGCAGAGCAATCTCCAGTAAGTGGATTTCTTTAGCACCTTCCCAGACAGAGAGCCTCCCCACCCAGCGCCCATCCAGCACAATAAGCTCAAACGCCGTGCCGGGAAACTGAGCGCGGTATGCGCGGTCTTGCAGCTGAAACTGCTGCTGCAAGAAGACCCGCTTCTGGGCGTCGGGCCACTGCACCTGGCTGAATTCAGCTTCACGGTTGGTGGCGTACAACTGCTCCAAAAAAGAGCCAACGTCCGGTGGAAGCGGGCGCAGGCGCAGTTCAGGGACACGAGGATCAGGCATGCGAGGTGGGCTGCTCAGGGGCGCTGCGGGTAAATACCTTGCAGGGCGATGCAGAAATTGAAGACCAGCGACGGCATCACGTTGGTGTGTGGCTGGCTTTCACCGACCGGCGTCAGGGATGGCTGGGCCATCTGCACGGTGTTGGCGGTGCTGGGCTGATAGGCAAAGACGCCCTGAGACTGCGCCAGGACGCGAGTGCTGGCCGGGATATTGAGGTCTGCCGGGTCAAGGGCATCGGCCATCTGGAAATGAGTGTGCGCTGGCATCTGCTCGTTCAGCAACGTGACGTTCGCACTGCCGCCGCTCTGCCCCAGCGCGTAGGTCGACAGCCCAGACCCTTGGCCCGGCATGACCGGCACACTGCCTTGCAAGTTAGGCAGCCCGAACGTGCTTTTCCCATCGCCGCCGTAGGTGGTGCCCAGCAACGAGAACAGCGCCGTGTTCTGAGAAATGGGAATCAACTGCCCGTTGCACAGCGCCCAGCCCGTTGGCGCAAAACCAAAAGGGAAAATCCGAATTTCCGCTACGAATGGATCCATGTTTTGCTCCTTTAACTGGGGCTGGGATAAATACCGAACAGCGAAATGATGAAATTCAGGCACAAGTACGGCTGGATGTTGTCGTGCGGCTGGTGGCCGCCCACCGGAAGAATCGCGGCGCTATTCATGGGATCAGTGGCTTGTCCCTCGTAGTACAGCTGCACGCCGCCGCTGGTCTGGGCCAGGAGTGCGCCGGAAGGTGAAGCGCTGCTGCCCGCATTGGTGTTGGCGGCCAACGTATGGGTGTGGGTGGGCATCTGCTGAACGCTGAGGGTCACCTGCTCCTCACCGCCCATCTGGGCCAGGATAAAACCGCTGCCCTGATGCACAGGGACACGGCTGCGGAGGTCCGGCAGGTTGAAGGTGGACTGACCATCACCGCCATATGTCGTGCCAATCAGATTAAAGAGCGTGTCGTAATCAGCGATCGCCAGGGATTGGCCGTCGCAAAAAGCCCAGCCGATGGGTGCAAAGTTTCCGGCAAAGATCCGAATTTCTCCAATGTAGGGGTCGGCCATCTGCATGCCTCCTGAGGCTCGGTTCAGTTCGGGGACGGAAAAATGCCAGTCAGCGCGATGCAAAACGACAGTGTGAGGTACGGTTGCATGTTGTCATGGGGCTGGCTGCCCCCCACCGACGTCACGCTGCTCGGTTCCAATGGGGTCAGGGCAGCCGGTGCGCCGTACCCACCGTTGACCGGAGCCAGCAGCGCTCCCGACGGATCGGACTGCGTACCCGCCGCGTTGCTGGACGCCTGTACCATGTGCGTGTGTTTGGGCAGTTGATCTTGCGTCAATGTGACGCTCGGTGCGCCGAGCTTCTGCCCCCGTATCATCTCGCTGCTCTCTTTTACCGGCACGCGGCCTCGTAGATCAGGCAGCGCAAACGTGACGCGCCCATCACCGCCGTAAGCGGTCCCTAGCAGGGAAAACAGTGCTTGGTTCTGGTTGATCGGCAAGAGTTGCCCATCGCAAAGGGCCCAGCCGTTGGGCGGAAAGACGAAACTCATCAAGCGGATTTCACTCAAAAACGGCTCAGCCACGGCGCTCTCCTTTCAGCCGCGCCGCACTGAAGGAGGTTGCGGCGGCGCGTAAATTTGGGGCGAATTCAGGGCAAGACGGTCGGTTGGGGACAGGCAGCACCTCCGGGGGTATTGAAGAAGCCGCCACCACCAGACACGGTGGCCGCCGCCCGATTTACTGTCCCAGGATTGCGATTGGTCAAGTAGGTATTGACCCCCGCCGTATCCCCGCTGATTCCAGTGTAGCCGGGCAAGGACATCTTGGTGTTAAAGCGCTGATTCGGACGAATCCGGGAGTTGAAGTTGGTGATGCTGTTGCCAGAAAGATCGGCGCAGAGCAGATCTTTATCAGGAAAGCTCCCTGCTGGAACGCCGGACGCACGGCCCGACTGCACAATGATCCCAGTACGCTGAGCGTTGACCAACGTGCCTTCCTCGGCGATGTTGTTGCCCGTGATGGTGGCGTTCATACTGCCGCTGTTGCCGCCTCCGCCGCCCTGGTCATCGCCGATCAGCGCCCAGATGGCCTGCGTTCCGTTGATCTGGCGAATGGTGTTGTTGCTGATCTTGAGGGTGGTGGTGTTGAGGCCCGTGTGCGACGCGTAAATGCCGGTGCCTGCCGCCGAGCCGGAATTGCTGTTGGACGGCCACGAACCGCCCTGAGGGGGTGAGCCGCCGGGGCCGCCGGACGCCGCCGCGTAGCCCACCTGATTGCCGCTGATGGTCCCGTTGAGGTACGTATTTCCTGGGTTCTTGTCGATGCTGATGGCTGTGCCGTTGGTGAAGGCGACGGTGTTGTTTGAAATATCGAAGGTGAGATTGCCGCCGTTGACTTCGATTCCGCCCGCTGCGGCCAGCGCTCCACTCGTCTGAAGCGCTCTGTTACTGCGCAGCGCTGCCGTGCCGGTGGCATTGCCCTGAATCGACACCTGCATGGCGTTGCCCCACCAGTAAGTAAGCAAGTTACTCAGCGCCGTGACATTGGCCGTGCCGTCATTGGCAATGACCTGAAAGGCGGTGTTCCGTACATCATTTACGGAGCCTTGCATCTGCGAGATGGTGTTGTTGGAGAACGTTAGATTGAGGACCGGGCTGGTACCGGTGTCATTTCGAACGACGACGCCGTCATACGCGCCTCCATTGAGAACCGAGTTGGTGATACTGACGGTGCCGCCCAGATCGACCAGATGAACGCTGGACTCCTCATAGGTCAGCGAATTGCTGCTGCCGTTGTTACCGGAGGTGTTCACGTCGTTGAGGGTCAGGCCACGCACGCCTGAACCGTAGACGGCGTTGTTGGTGTGATTGCTGAGGTTCATGTCCTTGAGGTCGACGCCGCTGGTGTTATGCAGGTACACGCCGTTTCCGGTCTGCGCTCCGTCGCCGCCACTGGTGTTCTGGATGGTGCCGCCTGAACCCGCCGCGCCGGTGCCGGTCACCTTCAGGCCGCCGATGCTGCCGGTGTTGTCTAGGACAATGCCGTTGCCGCCGCCGTTGGCAGAGACGCTCTGAAAGTTGAGGTTGGCACTGCCGATCCTGCTGGCGAAGACGTTGACGGCCGCACCGCCCGACGAAATCACGCTATTGCCGCTGCCCGAGACGCTGACCGTGCCGCTATTACTGGCGTTAAAGCCGGTGCCACTGGCACTGCTGAGTACCAGGCCGCCGCCCGTGAAATTGATGGTGGCCGCGTTGTTGTTGGTCAAGTTGACGGGCACATTGCTTCCCGTGGAGCTGATCTGCTTACTCGCGCCGCTGAAGGTCAGGGTGCCGCCCGCGTTGCCGTCAATGACCAAGCCATTGGAGCCGTTGGTTTTGGTGATCGAGCCGCCGTAGTTCAGGGTTGGCTGGCTGAAATTGACCGTGATGGCCGTCCCCGACGGGTTGGTGATGCTGGCGCTGCCCGCTGAACTGGCAAAGTTGAAGGTGCCGCTTGAGTCGTTCGTGATGTTCAGGCCCGCGTTGCCGCCGTTTAAGGTCAGGCTGCTGCCCGCTGCGTTGACGTTATACGTTCCGTCGGCGTCGTCGAACTGCAAGCCGGAGCCGTTGGTGGCGCTGAGCGCTCCGTTGAAGGTCAGGGTGCCGCTGTGTTTGCCGGAGACGCTGAGCAAGGCGGCATTGTTACCCTGGGTGACGCTTCCGCTATCGGTGACACTGACGCTGCCCCCGCTGACATTGAAAGCGCTGCCCGCCGCGCCGCTGATGCTGCCGCCGCCAATGGTCAAGCTGCCTGTCAAGTTTGTGAGATTGAGGCCCGCTGCACTGCTGCCCGTGCTGGACAGACTGCTCAGACTGCCCGCCACTGCGCCGCTATTCAGATCGAGGGCTGGCCCACCCGCTGCGCTGACCGACACGGCGCTGCTGGTCAGGGTGCCGAAGTTGCTGCCGCTGATGCCGGTGCCGCTGCTAACGATCCCCAGGCCGCTGAGTTCGTTGTTGGTCGACAGGCTGACGGCTCCCAGCGTCGGCGCTCCACTGGCATCGGCGGGCCTTAAAGTCGCCGCGCCGAGGGTCAGCGCCGCACCGGAGCCGATCAAGCGCTGATTGGCTTTGAGCTTCAGGCCCGAACTCTGGTTGGCGCTGGTGCCGTCGCCCCGGTAAACGTACAGCGTGTCACCTGCGCTGGACGCTGCCACCGCCGAAGCGAGCGACTGAAACGGCGTAGCTGAGCGGCCATCGCCCCCGGCGGGCGCTTCGTTCTTGGCGTACCAGACCCGGCCCGTGATTGGGGCGCTGGCGGTCAGTGCCGGGGACGTGCAGCCTGCACCGTCGGATACGCTGTAACCGATGGTGTCGGTGCTGCCGCTCCCCTCGCCCACTTTGGGCGTGAAGCTGAAACTGCCGTCGCCGCTGACGTTCAGACTGCTGCCGGGAGTCGTACCCGCACTGCTGGCGGCGCTGAGCGTCGCTGCCGTGCCGCCGGGTGTGGGCGGATAGGCTCTGTAGTTGGAGAGGAGGCCGCTGCTTGCCGCCACGCTCGCCGTGGTGTTGCCGAATACGGCGTAACTGGGGACCGGGCCGCTCAACGCCATATTGCCGCCGATGTGGGCCCGCCGGTCAAAGCCTGCGCCGCCCGCCGTGGTGGCCGAGCCCACAAATACGTCATTTGAACCGCTGTAACTGGTGCCGCAAAGGGTCGCCACCTGCGTGCCCGCGCCCAGCAAACTGGCCCGCGTGGCTGCGCCGCTGCCCGCGCCCTGCTCTTCGGGGCTTTCGGTTACGCGGGTCACGCTGTCGTCTACCGCCTCGACGTTGAGCGAAAACGAGAACGGATCGTCGGTCGCGCTGGCCTGGAGCGGTAATTTCATGGCGATGGTCACGACGCCGTCAAACTGCCCGGCGGCTGGATTGGCGCTGAGGGTGCGGCTGCTGGACACCGCAGAGTTGCGCACCACGAAGCCGTAGGGAAAGGCCCGCGTGACTCCGCCGGGCAGCGGCAGCGAGGCCGCTTCGGCTTCCGAGTAGACCTGCAAGTCTTGTGCGCCGCCAAGCAAGGCTGCACGGTTGCTGGCGCGGTCAAAGGTCATGCCGTGGGTCGGCAAGATGGTCGGGGCAACCGCCGGGTCAGCGGGCGTGCCATCAAATTTCTTGACTGAGCTCAGCGCCGTCATCCCGTCGGCACCCAGCGTTCCCACGGCCAGCAGCGTCAGGTTGGTGCGGTTGGTGGCGTAGGCCACGCCTGCTGCCGAGGCGTTCCTGACCTTGAAGGTGGCATACAGGTAGCGCATGCCGCCCGCGCCGCGTGTGCCGAGGACGAATGAGCCTGTCGAGATAGGCTGTAACTGAATGCCGCCCACCGAGGCGATACTCTGAGGCGTTACACCCGCCGGGAGGGGTTCAGCCTTGACCGCAGCGTCGCCAGAGCCGATGTTGCTGAACGTGATTCGCATCAGGCCCAGGGGCCGCAGCGAGGTAGAGGGAGCAGCGGGCGAAGTGGGCGCGGCGTCGCCGGGAGATTGACCATTGGGAGACTGAGCACTGGAAGGTTGGGCAGCGGGGCTGGGGGCGGCGCTCATGTTGCAGGCGCTCAGCAGCAGCAGCGGCGCGGCGAGCAGCAAGGCTGCCAAGTGCAGACGCCGGGGACTCACGGAGTGGGCATTCATCTGGTGTCCTCCAAGGCGCTCTGGATACGGGGCAAATGGATCACGGGCAGGTGTTGATCAGGTAGGTGGGGGCGGGGCTGACATCGCCGACCAGACCGGCGGTGCGAACTTGGCAAATACGCCGGGTGGTCACGCCGCCGGAACTTCCGAGCGCGGCGCTGCTGCCCGGCAAGACATTGACGTTGGTGGCCGCTACTCCAGTGGCTCTGGCGTAGACCGCCGTGTTCCCCTGACTCTGTTCCTGCAAGCTCTGGGTCACGCTGGTGGTGGGATCGGCGACGATCACGAACAGCATGCTGAAACTAAAAGGATCGCGTTTGGCTCCCTCAGATGGCGTCTTGGCCGGGTCATCGGGTTGCAGCGGTACCTTGACGGCGAGCGCCACCCGCCCGTCGTACTGACCCGCCGCAGGATTGGCGCTGAGGGTGCGCTGGGCGGCTCCCGCCGGGGCGGTAGGATTGCGCACGACGTAGCCGTAGGGAAACACGGTGGTGACGCCCAGATCGGCGTAGGAGGTCAGCGCCACACCTGCGTGCGTGAAGTTGTTCGGCGTGATTTCAGCCTCGCTAAACACCTGAAAATCCTCGCCGCCGCTCGACAGGGTAGCGGCGCTGCTGGAGGGCTGAAACACCATGGCGTGGGTCGGCAAGATGCTGCGGGCCAGTCCAGTATTGATAGACGTGCCGTCAAAGGTTTTCATGGCGCTGATGGCGCTGCTGTCCTGAGCACTGGCACTGCTGGCGGCGATCAGGGTCAGGTTGCTGCGGGCCACGCTTGACGCGGTGCCGTCGCTGCCCGCGTTGCGGACTTTGAAGGTGGCGGCGATGTAGCGCTCACCCGTGCCCGCGTTGCGGCTGCCCAGATTAAAGACGCTGGTGCTGAGCGCCTGGAGATCGAGGCCCGCCGCCTGCTCCGGCAATGCCAGCGGCCAGGCGGGTCTGAGCAGACGCGCCGAGCTGCGCAGTTGCGGTCCGCCAATTCCTGAAATCGTGACTTCCACCACGCCCAGCGTCTGCAACTTACTGTTGTCGGCAGGCGGGGTTGCCGCTGTGGTCGCGGGAGCCCGTCCACAGGCGCTCAGACTCACCGAGAAAAGGGTGAGCAACCCAAAAGTGAGGGGCGCAGCCTTTTTGAGAGCAAAGGGAGCTTTGAGATTGGTCTTCATAGCCGGCGGCCCACGAGATGGAGGACAGGGTGCATGAGCGCTCCTTTGACCTGAGAAGGAAAACGTGAACAGTTAACCGTATAAGACGCCACGCTAAAGAGTAAGTTGTTGAATCTCTATCAGAACGGCCAAAAAAGACCGGGTTCGCGCAAGTTTTTGCTACTCTCTGAAGTCTTTAATGAACGTCGGAAAGAGGCCGCCGACCACAATCGGCACGGTCTGGGCCAGCGTGAGGGCTGTCCATCCGCCTAGGACTTCTACTGTAGGCGGGGTGTAAGGCTCCCGTGCTGACCGGGGATCGGTGAGGTCTGGGGTAACAATGTCCTGAAGATCTTTTTGACTCATAAGCCCTCTGGTGAGTTGACGAGTGGGGTTTGGTGGCGTGGGGAGGCAAGAGGTGGTCAGCCAGCACTTTGCAGAGAATGACATGATCAGTAGAGCACCCGGCCAGTTCACACGACTTCAAGTAGGTGAAGTGTACCTCTTGGGGTGTGCGGTGGGCAGTTCTGTCCTCCGGCAGGGTGACGTTCTGGAACGGCGGGATCTAGCTTCGTGAAGATCTGCTGCGGCTGAATGGACAGAGGCGGCGCAAATCATTTCCTCACACAGGAGCGGCGAGGCTCCGGCAGATCAGTAGGCGGTCGTTGTTCTCCCCATCTTGTAGCCGTCTGGATGCTCGATGTCCCTGCAGGCTGCCCCTACTCGGACCACCCGGGACAGCTTGTTATAGAGCTTGATCATGTTCCCGATTTCCAGTGGATTGACTGGCGGTTTCTGCTCTTTCGGCTCGTGCGGTACTGGATCCTAGACCAGCTCTATGCCAGACAGCAGCACGTCCTTGTTCTGGCGCACTATGTGGGCAGAACAGCCGCCAGATCCAGAATCAGCGTGGGCCGCGAGGGAGCGATGGATACCGACGATTCAATTTGATTTCTCGCGGGCATTTTGAGGACTTCATCACTATAAAGGTACACAAACGACCATTCGAGAACCTTTATACTTGGCCAATTCATGCACGCCATCGCCTATTACCGCGTCTCCCGCCAAAAACAAGCCGCCTCCGGTCTCGGCCTCGAAGCCCAGCAAGCCAACGTCGCCCGGTTCGCCCAGTCACGTGGGTACGAAGTGATTGCCTCGTTCACGGAAATCGAAACCGGCACCAACAAGCGTCACAGGCCCGAACTCGCCCGCGCCTTGGAGCAGGCCAGAAGGGAAGGAGCTGAGTTGCTGATCGCCAAACTTGACCGGTTGGCCCGTAACGTTCACTTCGTCTCGGGTTTGATGGAGAGCAAGGTCAAGTTCACGGCCGTCGATCTACCGGAAGTGGACTCGTTGACCGTTCACATCCTTGCCGCTGTGGCCGAGCAAGAAGCCAAGATGATCTCGACCCGAACCAGAGATGCACTCCAGGCCGCCAAAATGCGAGGCGTCAAACTCGGTACGCCAGGGAATCTCACCTCAGAAGCGAGGCAGCGCGGTTCACAGGCCGGGCGGCAGCGGGCCATCGAGGTGTACCGGCTGGTCAGCGGCTACATTCAGCTGCTCAGATCACAGGGCATGTCGTTGCAGAAGATCGCCACTCGCCTCAATCTCGAAGGGCACCGCACGGTCATGGGAAAACAATGGCAGCCGACCCAGGTTAGGAACGTATTGCTCAGATGCGCGGCGCTCTCGAACTGAACGTAGCGGTATCCAGACGACTTGAAGAAGCCGAAGTCGTGTGACTCAAAGGCAGAAAGGCCCTACGACCTCAATGCTCACCTGAGGAATGCCAGGGGGCGCAGAGAAGTGAATGCCGCATCCGGTCTGTCCGTCCATCAGCGGCGACACCGCTTTCGCGGTGATCTGCCTGCTCTTGAAACTAACCTGGTCGCGGCTCCCACAGTGGCCCACAACTCTGGCGTCACCGCATGAACCTCGGCACAGGTCAAGGAATGGGCACTTCAGGAGTGGCTGTGAACGGCTCCGAACCTGTTGATCAGCCTTCCAGCCGGACGGGAACCGCCAGCGGTGACGTAGCGGTTACGGCTCAATTTCTAAGCTCAGTGCAGGAGGAACATCCCATGCACTGCACCCTGCTTCAGACCACTCACGCCTTTCGACCTGTCTCCCAGGTGCGGCCATGAACGCCCATCAGGTTCAGCTGGTGCAGCACTCCTTCACGCAGGTGCAGCCGATCGCCGAAATCGCCAGCGATCTGTTTTATGCCCGCCTGTTCGAGCTTGATCCCAGCCTCAAGCCGCTGTTCCGGGGCAACATGAACGAACAGGGCCACAAGCTGATCATGATGCTGGGCGTTGCGGTGGCCAACCTCAACAAGCCCGAAGTGGTGGTGCCTGCCCTGCAACGCCTCGGTGAGCGCCACGCAGGGTACGGGGTGACCGAAGCACACTATGCGACGGTGGGGGAGGCGCTGCTGTGGACGCTGGAACAGGGGCTGGGCGAGGCGTTCACGGCGCAGGTGCGGCTGGCCTGGGAAGCGGTCTACCTGGTGGTGGCCGACACGATGCAGCAGGCCGCCCGCCGTGTGACTCTCGCTGAAGCACGCCCAGCCCGCAGCTCGCTCATCTGAGTTCGAGCAGCAAGGAAGAGCGGCACACCCAATTGCAGGTGTGCCGCTTTTGCGTTGTCCGAACGGAGGCGCGATTAATTTC
>NZ_VKDB01000029.1 GCF_007280555.1 Deinococcus detaillensis
CAGATCCTGTTCTCTCAGCGTCCCAGCCATGCGCCACAGCTTAACAGCAGCACCCTCGTCCTTGGACGGGAGCGCCGGAAGCCGCTAATCAGATACCTATTACAAAAGCCAGAAAAGTTTGGCTCAGGCTGTCTGATAGAGCGGTGCAGCTTCTTCGTCGCGCTCCATCTGCTCAAGGTTGGCCACCCGCACTTCGCCGCGTGCACTGAGGTACTCCACCAAAGCTCCCACTTTTTCGAGCGCCAGCAAGGTGTCGTAGCTTTTGACACGCGGATAAAGTTGGCTGGTGATGGCCTGCAAGCTGCTGGGAGTGGTGCAAATGCTGAGAATGCGTTTCATTTTGCGCGTGTGTGAGGCGCGAATGTCGGCGGTGCGGGCACGCAAATCTGAAATCGGCTCCTCGTGTCCAGCCAGCGTGAGCACAATGCCTTCCTCGGCGTCCAGGAGATCGAGCGAGTGCAAATAATGCGACAAGCCGTTGCCAGGCGTGATGCTCTCAGCGGAGAGATGTGGCGTGGTGTGGGCCAGCACCTGATCGGCGCTCAGCAGCACCTCGCCCACGCGCAAGCAGACTTGCCCCGGACAATGTCCCGGCGTGTGAATGACTTTAAAAAGGCCGTCCAGTAGGTCGCCGTGATGGAGTTCGGTGTCAACGGGGCCGCCCACAAAACGGATTTTGCCCGCGCCGTACATCTTCATAAAAGCCGTTACGCCCGCCTCGTCCACGCCCGCTCCGTGCAAAAAGGCCCGCAAGGCCCGTGAAGTCAGCACAATTCGTTCGCGGTAAGCGCTCAGCACCGGCTGGTCAAGCTCGTGAACGGCGACGGGGGCCTGAGTCAACGTCCGTACAAAGTCCAAGCCGCCGTGGTGGTCGATATGGCCGTGGGTAATCACGATGCGCGACAAGCCCGTCCAAGTGATGTGGGCGTCCAAGTCGCTGAGCGCCGAAAAGCCCGTGAGCAGGTCGGCATTGCTCTGATCGGTGCCGCTGCCGGTGTCGATCAGGGCCGTATAGTCGCCGCGCCGCACGACGTAGATGTTGGCCAAAAAGTCGCCGAAGACCCGCACCGGAAAGCTGTAAATCAAAGTGCCGTCGGCAAGGGCGTGGCGCTGGGGTGGGGGCAGGACAAAGGACATACCCGCTTTGATAGCACATTGGCCATGTTCTGGCCGCCTGTCACCTGCTCCGGAACAAGGCAAGCCAGAGAAGTGTCTCAAAAGAGAGCGCGTCTGCGGTTGGCTTTTCCCGTGCGGCGCAGACTGTGGGCATGACCTCTCCTGTTCTTTCCGTTCTCGATTTGGTGCCGCTCACCGCTGGCGGCAGCGCTCAGGCCATTAAAGACACCGTGGAACTGGCGCAGCACGTCGAGGCGCTCAATTTCAAAAGATATTGGCTGGCCGAGCACCACAACATGCAGTCGCTGGTCAGCAGCGCTCCCGAATTGCTGATCGCCGCGCTGAGCCAGCGTACCACCACGCTGCGGCTGGGCGCGGGCGGCATGATGTTGCCCAACCACTCGCCGCTCAAAGTCGCTGAACTGTTCCGCACGCTCGAAGCACTGGCCCCTGACCGCATCGATCTGGGACTGGGCCGCGCTCCCGGCACCGACATGAGGACGGCGCTGGCCCTCAGAAGGTCGCGTGAAGCTTTGCAAGCCGACGATTTCGAGTCTCAACTCACCGAACTGCTGGCCTTCGGTGGGCGCGAGTTCGCGGGTAAGCATCCGTTTGCGGGCACCGCTTTTGAAGGCGTCATCGCCGCGCCTTATGATCAACCGCTTCCGCCGCTGTGGATGCTGAGCAGCTCCGGTCACGGCGCGTCGGTGGCCGCCGAAATTGGTGCGGGGCTGGCTTTTGCCGCCCACATCAACCCCGACTTCGACTTGGCGGCGCAGTCGATTAAAGCCTACCGCCAAGCCTTCCGGCCTTCCGAGCAGTTCCCGGTTCCCAAAGTCATCGTGGCGCAAACCGTGATCGTGGCCGACACCGACGCCGAAGCTGAGCGCCTGGCCTTGCCGCTGGGCCTGATGTTCTTGCGGTTGGTGCGCGGCCAGACCGAGCCATTTGCCAGCGTGGAGGAAGCGGAGCGCTATCCGTACACGCCCGCCGAACGCGCCCAGCTCGCCACCATGCGCCGAACGGGCCGGTTTGTAGCTGGCAGTTCGGCAACGGTCAAAGCGCGGCTGGATCAGGTTCTGGAGATGACCGGCGCGGATGAGCTGATGATCGGCAGCATGATCCCCGATTTGGCCGACAGAAAGCGCTCGTATGAACGGTTGGCGCAGCTCTATCCGCAAAAAGTGCAGCAGAGCGCGGCAGATTAGCGCCGAGTTCTTTGCTGCCGCATTGCTCAACACTGTTATTTCTAAAGAAAGTTTGGGTAAACAGGTTTATGCGGCGCTGCTATCCTGAAATTGTTTGGCTCGGCACACTTTTCCTCCACTGATTTGTGCCCGCCGGGAGGCAGCACCCATGACAAAATCCACTTCTCTGACCCAACAGCCGGCTTGGCAAGCCTTAGAGCGTCACTACGATCAGCTCAAAGACAAGCAGTTGCGGGAGTTGTTCGCCGACGACGCCGGGCGCGGCGAAAAGCTGACTGCCGAGGGCGCGGGCCTTTTTCTGGATTACTCCAAGAATCGGGTGACTGACGAAACGCTCAGGCTCCTGCTACAGCTTGCCGAACAGACCGGCGTGGCCGCCAAGCGCGATGCCATGTTCGCGGGCGAGAAAATCAACGTGACCGAAGGCCGAGCCGTGCTGCACACCGCCCTGCGTGTTCCCAAAGGCGGCACGGTAATGGTGGACGGCGTGAACGTGGTGCCGGAGGTTCACGCGGTGCTGGACAAGATGGCCGCCTTCGCTGATCAGGTACGGGCCGGGACATGGCTGGGTTACACCGGCAAGCCGATCAAAAATATCGTCAACATCGGCATCGGCGGCTCTGATCTCGGCCCGGTGATGGCTTACGAGGGTCTCAAGTTCTACAGCCAGCGCGATTTGACCGTGCGCTTCGTCTCGAATGTGGACGGTACCGACCTCGTCGAGAAAACACACGGCTTCGACCCCGCCGAGACGCTGTTTATCGTGTCCAGCAAGACCTTCACCACGCAGGAGACCATGGCAAATGCGACTTCGGCGCGGGCTTGGTTGTTGGACACTTTAAAAGACGACGCGGCGGTGGCGCGGCACTTCGTGGCCGTCTCCACCAACGCGGAAGCGGTGGGCAAGTTCGGCATCGACACCGCCAACATGTTCGGCTTCTGGGACTGGGTGGGTGGGCGCTACAGCATGGACAGCGCCATTGGCCTGTCGCTGATGATCGCCGTTGGCCCCGCCAATTTCCATGAGCTGCTGGCCGGGTTTCACGAGATGGACGAGCATTTCCGCACTGCGCCCGCCGACAAAAATCTGCCGATGCTGCTGGCCCTGTTGGGCCTGTGGTACGACGATTTTTTTGACGCCCAAACCGTTGCTATTTTGCCCTACGACCAATACCTCTCGCACTTCAGCGCTTATTTGCAGCAGCTCGATATGGAGAGCAACGGCAAGCATGTGACGCTTGAGGGCGATCTGGTGGATTATCAGACCGGCCCGGTCATCTGGGGCCAGCCCGGCACCAACGGCCAGCACGCGTTTTATCAACTGATTCACCAGGGCACCAAGCTGATTCCCTGCGACTTCATCGGCTTTATTCAAACGCTCAATCCGCTGACGCCGCACCACGATCTGCTGATGGCCAACGTGTTCGCTCAAACCGAGGCGCTGGCGTTCGGCAAAACTCGGCAAGAAGTCGAAGCCGATGGCGTCAAGGCCGAGCAAGTGGCGCACCGCGTCTTTGAAGGCAACCGGCCCACCAATACCATCTTGGCCGACAAGCTGACCCCGCGCATTCTGGGCAGCTTGATCGCCCTGTACGAACACAAAGTCTTCGTGCAGGGCGCGATCTGGAATATCAATTCGTTTGATCAGTGGGGCGTAGAACTCGGTAAGGTGCTGGCCTCCAAAATCGTGCCGGAGCTGCAAGCCGGGGCCGAGCCGGATTTGCAGCACGACAGCAGCACCAACGCTTTGATTCGGCGCTACCGGGCGGGCAGACGGGCGGAGTAGATTGTTCTCGCCTTAGCTCTCAGGGGAGAGCCGCCCGTCTGCAAGTCTAGGAAGCTCAGGTGCTCAGAATTTCCCGAAATCCGGCTTGCGTTTCTCGGCAAAGGCCCGCACGCCCTCTTTGTGCTCGGCATGGTCGCCTGCCAGTTGTTGCAAGACCGATTCGTTGTCCAGCGCGGCGTCCAGCGAGCTGCTCAGGGCAAAGTTGAGCGCCTGCTTGGTAAGGGCGAGGGCGTTCAGCGGGCGGGCCGCTAGGCGCTCGGCATAGGCCTGCACATCGTCTGCGAAGGTTTCGGCGCTGTAGACCTGCTCGCACAGGCCCATCTTCAGCCCGTCTGCGGCGCTTACCTTTTCGGCAAAGGCCATTAATTCAAAAGCTCTGGCCGCGCCCACCGAGCGGGGCAAGAACCAAGTGCTGCCCGCGTCAGGGATCAGGGCGATGTTGGAAAACACCTCGATCAGGGTGGCGTTCTCGCTCCATAGCCGGACATCGCCGCTGAGGGCCAGACTCGCGCCTGCGCCCGCTGCCACGCCATTAACCGCCGTGATGACCGGCTTTTTCAGGCCCCGAATGGTTTGAATCAGCGGAATGTACGTGTGGCGCAGGTGCTCAGTGAAGTTGGTGCTGCCTTCCCGGTTTTGCACGTCTCCCAAATCCTGCCCGGCGCAAAAGCCGCGCCCCGCTCCGGTGATGACGACAACGCGCACGGCGGGATCGGTTTCGGCCGCTTTGAGGGCCTCGGTCAGTGAGAAAAGCAGCTCGTCATTGGCGGCGTTGAGGCGCTCGGGGCGGTTGAGACTCAGTGTCAGGACAGCGTTCTTGGTTTCAGACAAAAGAACAGGATTGGATGAAGTCATAAGGTTTAGAGTATACGGTTGCCGTTCAATCCGTTCCAAAAATGCAACCCCGTCATTTTTACAATTCTTTTCCTGACAACCGCTCTTTTCTCCTTCCGCTGTCTTGGGCAGAACGGCATCACTCGTGCCTGCCGCTTCGACAATTCTGTCACCGAAGTTCTCATTCCTCGTGCAGGGCCTCATTCCTCTTGCAGCGCAAGGTCGAGTGCCGCTTCCGCCGCCGTGAAATGCATCTGACTGGCTTCTACGGCGGCCTGCTCGTGGCCCGCTTTCACTGCGGCGAGCAGCACTTGGTGGCGCATCAGCAGCTCGGCAAACCCCAGCGCCGACGGCTCGGCATTGCGCCCGGCGCGGATGCTGTAGCGGGCAGCTTTGCTCAGCGCCGTGACTTGCAGCGCGATCAAAGGGTTGCCCGACGCCTCGGCCAGCAGCGCGTGAAAGTGAACGTCGTGACGAATGTACGCGCCTCCAATCGGCCCCGCTTCACGCATGGCGTCCAGCGCCCGCTGAAGTGACTCCAGCGCGTCGGGCGTGGCGTGACGGGCTGCCAAACGCGCCGCCTGGGTGTCGAGCGCCGAGCGCAACTCCATGATTTGCAGCGGCGTGACCTGTCCGGTGTACATGGCGTGGCGCATCAAGGCGCTGACCGGTAGCGAGTCGATCCGGCTGACTCTGGGTGTCCTGCCGTTGGAAATGTCGATCACGCCGGTGGCCGCCAGCGTCCGGTAAGCTTCGCGCACCACGCTGCGGCTGACATTGAGCTCACGGCTCAGTTTCATTTCACTCGGCACCGCGTCGCCCGCTTTCAAGCGCTCGTGGCGGATGTATTCCATCAAGTATCGGCTGACCTGAAAAGCGCGGCTGTCAGCAGTTTGGTCGGTGGTGGGAAGTTTAGTCATCACTGGTGGTGAGCAGAGCGGACTCAAACTCCTGCCCTTGCAACAGCCTATCAGACAGGTTAGGGTTGAGGGGCATCCAACCTTGTTTTTCTCCCACCTTTTTTCGCATCTTCGGAGGGTCAACCATGACCGGTACATTAGATCAGACCACTGCGGTATTTACCCGCTCAGGGCGCACCCAAGACTTGCAGCAGCGCCTCAGCGCCTTTATGCAGGAGCACATCTACCCCAACGAGGCCGAGTTCGCCCGGCAAGTCGACACCGGCAACCGCTGGGAACACGTGCAGCTCATTGAAGACCTCAAGCCTCTGGCGCGTGAAGCGGGCTTATGGAACCTGTTTTTGCCGCGTGAAAGCGACCCGGAAGGCCAGTTCGGTGCAGGTCTGAGCAGCCTCGACTATGCGCCGCTATGCGAGATCATGGGCCGGGTCTGGTGGGCACCCGAAATCTTTAACTGCAACGCCCCTGACACCGGCAATATGGAAGTGCTGACCCGCTACGGCACCAAAGAGCAGCAAGAAACCTGGTTGACGCCGCTGCTGAACGGTGAAATCCGCTCCTGCTTCGCCATGACCGAGCCGGAAGTGGCCTCGTCGGACGCCACCAATATCGAGTCCAGCATCACCCGTGACGGCGACGAGTATGTACTCAACGGGCGCAAGTGGTGGACTTCGGGCGCAGGCGATCCCCGCTGCAAAGTCGTCATCTTCATGGGCAAGACCGACCCCAACGCCGAGCGCCACCTGCAACAGTCGATGATTCTGGTTCCACTGGACGCGAAGGGTGTGACCATCAAGCGGATGCTGACGGTGTTCGGTTACGACGACGCGCCGCACGGCCACGCCGAAGTCATCTTCGAGAATGTGCGCGTTCCTGTGACCAGCATGCTGCTGGGCGAGGGACGCGGCTTTGAAATTGCGCAGGGCCGCCTCGGGCCGGGCCGCATTCACCACTGTATGCGCCTGATCGGGCAGGCCGAGCGGGCTTTGGAATTGATGGTGGCGCGGGCCGCTGAGCGCGTGGCGTTCGGCAAACCGCTGGCCGCCCACCAGCACGTCCACGAGCTGATCGCCGAGAGCCGCATCGAGATCGATCAGGCTCGCCTGCTGACCTTGCAAGCCGCCCACATGATGGACACGGTGGGCAACAAAGCCGCCCGCTCGCAGATCGCCGCCATCAAGGTGGTCGCCCCGAACGTGGCCCTTAAAGTCATTGACCGCGCCATTCAGGTGTTCGGCGGCGCGGGCGTCAGCGGCGACACGCCATTGGCCCAGATGTACGCTCAGGCCCGCACCCTGCGGCTGGCCGACGGCCCCGACATCGTGCATTTGGAAACGGTGGCCAAAATGGAACTCAAGCGGCAAGGCGTGGATACCCGGAGGAAAGCAAATGGAGCTTAAAGGCAAAACCGTTGTCGTCACCGGCAGCGCGTCCGGCATCGGCAAAGCCCTGACCGAGCGCTTCGTCAAGGAAGGAGCGCGGGTGATCGCCTCAGACCGCAGCGCCGAGGCGGGCCAGCGCGAGGCCGAGTCGGCTGGAGCCAGATTCGTGGCGGCAGATGTCAGCCACGAAAAAGACATTCAGCGACTCATCGAAGATGTCTGGGCCAATGAGGGCGAGATCGATCTGTTTTGCTCGAATGCCGGCATCGCCATCGGCGCGGGGCCGGAATCGCCCGATAGCCAGTGGAGGCTCATCGAAAACGTCAACGTGATGAGCCATGTCTGGGCCGCCCGCCACCTGCTGCCGCGCATGCTGGAGCGCGGCGAAGGCTACTTGTTCAACACCGCCTCAGCGGCGGGCCTGTTGACCGAGCTGCATTCCGCGCCCTACGCCGTGACCAAGCACGCGGCGCTGGCCTTTGCCGAGTGGCTGGCGATCACCTACGGAGACAGGGGCATTAAAGTGTCGTGCCTGTGCCCGGAAGGCGTCTGGACACCGATGATTCAGAATGCGCCGCTGCTCCAGCAAACCGCCGTGACCACCGACGTGCTGGTGGAAGCGGTGCTGGAAGCCCTACACGAGGAAAAATTCCTGATCACCACCCACGCCAGCACCTTGCAGAGTTTTCAAGTCAAGGCGGAAAACTACGACAACTGGATCGGTAAAATGCGGCGGCTGCGCGGTAAGGCGATGGCGCTGCTGCAAAATGCCAGCGTTGGCAGCAAACCAGAGTGAGCGCCCCTTCCTCTGATACGGCCCGCGTCCGCAGGGGTGAGGAACTTGATCTGGACGCTCTGTATGAGGCTCTGCGCCCAGTGCTGGGCGACGTCCAACTTGAAGTCGAGCAGTTTCCCGGCGGCCACAGCAACCTGACGTATCTGGTGAAGGCCGGAGCGGGTGACAGTGCAGCCGAGTATGTGCTGCGCCGCGCTCCGCTGGGGCCGGTTGCGCCCAAAGCCCACGATATGGTGCGCGAGTTTCACCTCCTCGAAAAAATCCATCCGGTGTTCCCCGAAGCGCCGCGTCCCGTCTTTTTGTGTGAGGACGCCGCCGTGCTGGGCGCTCCCTTTTTCCTGATGGAGCGGCGCAGCGGCGTGATTATCCGCACCTCCATGCCGCCCGAATACGCCGACTTGCCGAATGCTCCCCGCCAAGCTTCCGAAGCGTTGGTCGACACTTTGGCGCGGCTGCACGCTGTAAACCTGGTCAGCAGCGGTCTGAGCAACTCAGGTAAACCCGAAGGTTTTAACCGCCGCCAGGTCGAAGGCTGGGCCGGACGCTGGCAACGCGCCGAGACGCACCCGAGCGTCCACAGCAAGCAGGTAGTGGACTGGCTGCTGTCCAACGTGCCTGCCGAAAGCGCCCATACCATCGTCCACAACGATTTCAAGCTGGATAACCTGATGCTCGCCTCAGATGATCCGTCGAAAGTGGTGGCCCTCTTGGACTGGGAGATGACGGCCATTGGCGACCCGCTGGTGGATTTGGGCCTGACGATGGCCTACTGGACGCAGCGCGGCTTTCCGGAGCATCAGCGCACGCTGGTTGGCGAGCCTGCCGCCGCACAGGGTTTTTTGACCCGCGCCGAATTTCTGGAGCGCTACGCTGAGCAAACGGGACGCGACCTCTCGAACCTGCGCTGGTATGAAGTGCTGGGCGTCTTTAAGCTCGCAGTGATTTTGCAGCAGATCTACGCCCGCTACCACGCCGGACAAACCACCGACGAGCGCTTCGCTCTGCTGGGCGAGCAGGCCCAAGCCCTCATCGAAGAAGGAGCGCGGCAAATAGGGGAGGGGGCTTAAGCAAAGCGCTCCGCTCCTCGCCCACTGTTTACCCTCTTATTTATAGTATTTGGCCAGAATGTCGTTGCCTTGCTGCTCAATTTGCTTGGCGGCGTCATCCAGAGTGATTCGGTTGGCCAGCAGTTGCTGAAAGGTGGGCGTCAGCACTTTACTCTTGACTTCGGTGAAGCCGCTGACTTCTTGAAAGGGAGCCATCGTCAGGTATTTGGCCGATTCGGAAGCGGTCTTCCAGCCGTTGTTGGGCGACTGGAAGTAAGAGCCTTTGAGTGACGAGGTGCGGGTGGGAAACAGCCAGTCGCCCGCCGCCAGCTTGCCGTCGTTGGTGCGGTTGGCCAGGCAGTTGATGAACTGCATGGCTTCTTTTTTGTGGGTGCTGGAAGCGGGAATGCTCAAGGTCTGGGTGGCCGATCCCTGCGCCTGGCTGAGCGCTTTCATCGGCGGCAGCACGCCCCAGTTAAAGTTTTTTGGGCCGCTCTCGGCGATGGTCTGGCGTGCCCACACCCCGATGCCCGGCAGCATGGCGAACTTGCCGGAGAAAAAGCCCGCGAACAACTCGGGACTCTGGGCCGTCAGGCCGTCGGGGGCCGCCGATTTGTCGGCGTAATGCATGTCCAGCAGGATTTTGAGCAGCGCTTTTTCCTTGTCGCCCACCTTGATGACATACTTGTTACCACTCTTGTAAAAATAGTTGCCGCCGAAGCCCAGCGCCAGATTCAAAATCCGGTTGGTGGGCGAGCGCAGCCCGAAAGCCGAGCCGTACTGCTCCGGCGTGCCGTCGCCGTTCTTGTCGATGGTCAGCTTCTTGGAGGCCTGCTGAAACTCGGTCCAGCTCCAGGGTTTGGCCACCGTCGGCACCCGAATGCCCGCCGCCTTGAACAGGTCTTTGTTGTAGAGGGTGATCAGCGACTCCCACAAAAACGGCACGCCGTAAATGTTGCCGTTATCGGCGGTGACGGTCTGCCACGCGCCCTTGGCCACGTCCTTTTTCATTTCCGCCGGAATCATTTTGGAAAGGTCGGTCAGGTAGCCGCGTGCGCCGAATTCCATGACTGGGGTGGATTCATAGTGAAAGATGTCCGGCACGCTCTTGGCCTCGAATGAGGTGGTCAGGTAGTCCTGAACCGAGTCCCACGAGACTTGCTGGTAGTCCACCTGATAGCTCTTGCTCTGGGCGTTACAGCCGGCCACTGCCGTCTTGACCGCCGCAATCGCCTGGGTCTGCCACGCCAGACTGACGAAGCGCAGTTTGACCGGAGCGTTATTTTGCGCGAGGGCGGCGGGCTGCACGGTAACGAGCAAAGCGGCGGTCATCAGAGCGATCTTTTTAGGTGTTTGCATAAGGGTCCTCGCTGAGCTGTGAGCTGGAGAATAGATTGAACGTTGAAGGTGGAAATTTATCTTAACGGTTCTTAAGCCTTGACCCCGCCCGCCAGCAGGCCCGACACCAAGCGGCGCTGCATAAAGGCGAACAAAATCAGCGTGGGAATGGTGGCCAGCACGCTGCCCGCCGCCAGTGGCCCCCAACGGGCCAAACCCTCGACGCCCCGCAGCCGCGACAAATTGACCTGGATGGTCATCAGCTCAGGCGACTTGAGCAGCACCAACGCGAAGAAAAATTCATTCCAAGCGTTGATGAAAGCGTACAAGCCAGTGGCGATCAGTGCCGGCAAAATCAGCGGCACCAAGATGTGGCGAATGGCTTGCAAGGGCGTGGCTCCGTCTACCGCCGCCGCTTCTTCCAACTCAACCGGAATGCCCGCGATGTAGCCTTGCAGCATCCACAGGACGAACGGCAAGCTCCACACCACATACACCAGAATCAGGCCGAGGTGGGTGTTGACCAGGCCGAAGCGGGCCAGAATCAGAAACAGCGGTACCAGCACCAAGATGACGGGAAAGGTCTGCGTCACCAAAATCCAGATCAGCACCGCTTTGTTGATGCCGCTGGGCCGCCTGGCCAGCGCGTAGGAAGCCGGCGTGGCAATCGCCAGCGTCAGTGCCGCTGAGATAATGCTGACTTTGAAGGTATTGAAAGCGCTCTGCACGACGCCTAGGTCGCTGATGGCCTCCGAGAAATTGCTCAGCGTCGGCGCTTTAGGAAAAAAGCTGGCCGCACCGAAGATTTCAGCGTTGGGTTTGAAGGCGGTGGAGAGCAGCCACACCACCGGAAACGCCAAGAACAGCACGAAGCCCCACATCAGCAGCGACATCAGCAAGCGGGAGCCGGAGAATTTGGATTTGCGGCGGTAAAGGATTTGAGGAGCGCTCACGCCGCCGCCTTGGTGGCCGACAGAAACTGGCTGCGAACGCTGTAAAGCAGCGCCAGCCCGATAATCAGCACGATGGCCAGGCCCAGCGCCGAGGCGTAAGCGATGTTGCCGTAGCGGAAGGCTTCTTCGTAGGCGAACAGCATCGGCAGCCGGGTGGTTCCGGCAGGCCCGCCCTCGGTGAGAGTGTAGACCAGTCCGAACGAATTGAAATTCCACATAAATTCCAACGCCGAAACCGCCAGAATCACCGGCATCATCAGCGGCAAAGTGACGTGGCGAAGCTGCTGCCAGCTTGAAGCTCCGTCGAGCGAGGCCGCTTCGTGGAGGTCTTCGGGAATGGTCTGAAGGCCCGCCAGCAGCACTACTGTGGCCTGCGGGAGTCCCGTCCAGATACCGACTACGATGACGGCGGGCAAGGCCCAAGTGAAGCTGCCCAGCCAGTCGATCGGCGATTTGAGAATGCCCACCGACACCAAAAAGCCGTTGAGAAAGCCGCTGCTGGGGTGGTAGATCAGCCGCCAGATCATGCCCTTGATGACTGGCGGAATGGCCCAAGGAATGAGAACCAGCACGCGGGCTACGGCCTGTCCAGGCAAGCGGGCGTTGAGCAGCAGCGCCAGGCCCATGCCCAGCACGATCACGCCCGCCGTCACCGTCACCGTCCAGACGGCTCCAATTTGAAACGAACTCCAGAACTGACGGTCTGAGAACATCTTGGCAAAGTTGCCAAACCAGATAAATTTCCGGCTCTCCGCGCCCAGCGTGTAATCGGTGAAGCCCAGATAGACGCCCTGAAGCAGCGGCCAGACCGACAAAACCACCACGGGAAGCAGGGTCGGCACGAACAGCCACCACGACACGCGGGCGTAACCGCTCGGCGCAGGTTTTTTGCCAGCCACTCGAGCAGTCATCAGGCGGCACTCATGCCAAGAGGAGAACTAAACAAACGCCAACCGTACGGCCAGCCGATCAGGGAAGCAGTGAACATTAAGCCAACATTAGCGCACGGCGCTCAGCTCAGGGAGTGGCCCTCCCCAGTGCTGCCAGAACTTCATCCACGTCGGCGGGAGTGTGGTCGGCGTTGATCTGGAATCTGACGCTCTCGTCGCCTTTCGGCACCACCGGATAAGAAATGCCGGTAGCCAGAATGCCTCTCGTCTTGAGATCAGCCACCCGCGCCACCAACTTGGCTTGATCGCGCACGAACAGCGGCACCACCGGATGCTGGCCGTCCAAAGTTTCAAAGCCGCGCTCCTTGAGTCCGCTGCGAAACTGCTCGGTGAGCGAGCGCAATCTGGTCAGCCGCTCACGGCCCCACTCACTGTCGGTCAAATCGAGCGCGGCGTGGGCGGCGGCGGCTTCTCCGGCGGTGATGGGGTTGGAGTAGATGTAGGTCGGTGACTTCTCGCGCAAATAATCAATCAGGACGTGGCTGCTGGTCACGTAACCGCCGTTGACCCCAAACGCCTTGCCCAGCGTGCCGATCAAAACGTCGACCTGCGTGTGGGTAAACTCCTCGGTGCCGCGTCCGGTCTGCCCGAAGGCCCCAACCCCGTGCGAGTCGTCGACCACCAGCAGCACGCCCTCGGGGAAATCGGCGTCGTGGGCGCGGCAGATGGCGGCAATCTCAGCCAGCGGCGCGTGCGCCCCGCGCATCGAGAAAATACCGTCCGTGACGACGAGGGCACGCGCCGCACCTTTGGCTGCCGTGAGCTGGGTGTCCAATCCGTCCAGATCGAGGTGTTTGTAAACGGCTTTGCTGTGGGGGCGCGAAAGCCGCACGGCGTTGATGATGCAGTTGTGGTTGAGTTCGTCGCTGATGACGGCGGTCTGCGGCGTAATCAGCACGCTCAGCACGCTCAGCACGGTGGCGTAGGCCGAGCTGAAAATCATGGACGCCCCTCTCCCGTGAAACGCCGCCAGCCGCGCTTCCAACTGTACATGCGGCAAATACGAGCCGCTGATAAAACGCACCGCGCCGGGGCCGACACCGTAGGCCCGCACCGCCGCTTCGTCGGCCTCGATCAGCTTGGGGTGAAAGCTCAGGCCGAGGTAGCTGTTGGCGTTCATCCGCAGATACGGCGCAGAATCACCGCGCAGCACGAAGCGTGGGCCGCTTTGGCCCTGCGGCTGGATAACGCGCTCCACCACCGCTTCAAAGCTCTTGCGTTTGCCCTCGGCACGGAGAGAATCGAGTTCTTGCTGGGCGAGCGGGTGAAAGCGGTCAAGCGCCATGGGCAAGTCCTCCGGTGGTGTGGTGGGTCAGCGCGGCGAGCATCTGGCTGGTCATGCGCTGGAGGTCGTAAGCAGGCTGCCAGCTCCAATCCTGACGGGCCGCCGCGTCGTCTATGCTGCGCGGCCAGCCGTTGGCAATTGCCTGACGCACAGGGTCGGGAGCGTAACTCACCTCGAAATGCGGCAAGTCAAAAGCGTGGAGCTGGCGTCTGATGGCGGCGGCAATCGCGGCGGGGGTCAGGCTCATTCCGGCCAAATTGTAGGCGTTGGGGTAGCGCAGCGCCGCTTTTGGCGCGTCCATCAGTTCCAGCGTGGCCCGCACCGCGTCGGGCATAAACAGCATCTCCAGCGCGGTGTCGGGGTTCAAAAAGCAGGCGTACGGCTGGCTGCTGGCCGCCGCGTGATACATCTCCACGCTGTAATCGGTGGTGCCGCCGCCCGGCGGGGCCGAGGCCGAGATCAGGCCCGGATAGCGCAGGCCGCGCACGTCCACCCCGTAGCGGCGGGCGTAATCGTCGCACAGCAGTTCGCCAGCCACTTTGGTGACGCCATACATGCTGGTGGGCCGCAGACTGGTGAGCTGCGGCGCAAGGTCGCGGGGTGTGTCGGGGCCGAATACCGCGATCGAGCTGGGCGCGAATACCCGGCAGCCGCAGGTGTGGGCGGCGTCCAGCACATTGATGAGGCTCTGCATATTGAGGTGCCACGCCAGCGCGGGTTTGGCTTCCGCCACCGCCGAGAGCAGCGCGGCGAGGTGATAAATCTCCTGAATCCCCTGGGCTTGCACGGTGGCGAGCAGACCCGCCGCGTCCAGCCCGTCGAGCAGCTGAAACGGGCCGTTCGCTGCCGGATGACCGGGACTGGGTCTGCGGATATCGGTGGCCAGCACTTCCGAAACGCCGTAGCGCTCCCGCAGGGCCAGCGTCAACTCGGTGCCGACCTGGCCGAGCGCTCCGGTGATTAAGACGCGGGTCAAGACACACCCCGCTGAGAAAGAAAGTGAAAACACGTTAGGCGCATCCCTTTAGCTTACTCGCCCCCCAACGACTTCAGGCTCCGATCACACCGAAGAACGGATAAACCGCACGCGCTTGCTGTTGGAGGAAGGCGGACTTGGCTATGCTGAGAAAGTGAGTATCAGCGAGTCGACTTCCACTTCTGCCGCGCCTACGCTAGAGGCCAGGCAGCGCACCTACACCTGGCAAGACCCCTTGATCGGCGCGGAAGCCGCTCAGCAGCTCAGCGGCCTCGAATACCTACGCGGGATGGCCAGAGGCGAGTATGCGCCGCCGCCCATCGGCGATACGCTGGGCTTCCGGCTGCCCCGCGAAGCTGATGTGCAAGACGGCCAAGTGACTTTTTACCTGACGCCCGAAGAGTTTCACTACAATCCCATCGGCAGCGTTCACGGCGGCGTGTATGCGGCCCTGCTCGACTCGGCGCTGGGCTGCTGCATTCACACCAAGTTGCCGGCTGGCGTCGGTTACACCACGCTCGATCTGGCTGTCAAATACCTGCGGCCCCTCAAAGTCGGTATGGGCGAGGTGCGGGCGGTGGGCAAAGTCATCAGCGTCTCCCAGCGGGTCGCCACCGCCGAAGCGCAAATTTTGGACGCGGCGGGCAAACTGTGTGCCACGGCCACCACCAGCTGCCTCATCTTGCGGCCAGCCGCCAAAGGAGCAAACGGATGACCCAAGACGCATTTCTGACACAGGGCACGTTGGTGGAGCATTTGGGTATCACCTTTTCCGAGCAGAGCGGGCAGAAGGTGGTGGCCCACATGCCTGTCGAGGCCCGCGTACACCAGCCGTTCGGGATTTTGCACGGCGGCGCGAGCGTGGTCTTGGCCGAAACGGTGGCCAGCATCGGCGCTTACCTGAACGTCAGGGAGCGCGGCATGGTCGCGGTGGGCCTGGAGATCAATGCCAATCACCTGCGCAGCGTGGCGTCCGGCACGGTCACGGCCACCGGAACGCCGATTTTTCAGGGCCGCACCACCGAGGTCTGGCACATTGAAATTAAAAACGAAGCGGGGAAAATGGTCTGCGTGTCGCGCTGCACGCTGGCCGTGATTGTACCGCCAACCGGCTGAGCCAACCTGTTCGTTAGGCTGCTGCTCTCAAGCGGTTTGGCTGGCCCGGTCCAGATAGCCCGCCGCCTGCAAATTGTAGAGCGCGGCGTAGCGCCCGTTAAGCGTCATCAGCTCTTCGTGGCTGCCCGCTTCCATCACCTTGCCTTCGTCCAGCACGATAATTTGGTCGGCCAGCCGCACCGTTGAGAAGCGGTGCGAGATCAGCAAAGTGATCCGGTCACGGGCCTGCTCCCGCAGCGCCTGAATGGTGTCGAACTCGGCGCGGGCGTCCAACGCGGCGGTGGGTTCGTCAAACACCAGTACCGAGGCGTCGCGGAAGTACAAGCGGGCCAGTGCCAGGCGTTGCCACTGCCCGCCCGAGAGTTGCCGCCCGCCCTGAAACAGCCGTCCCAGCGGGGTCTTAAGGCCTTCCGGCAGTTCGTTGACGAAGTCGGCCCCAGCTTGCTCCACGGCGAGTTGCTGGCCGGCCTCGTCGCTCAGGCGCTCAGTTTCGGCCAGCGAGATATTCTCGCCCGCCTGCATCTGGTACTGGCCGAAGTCTTGAAAGATGATGCTCATCTGCTTTTGCACGCTGCGCGGACTGAAGCGGGCGGCGTCTTGTCCGTTGAGGAGAATTTTGCCCGCCGTCGGCTCGAAGAGGCGGGTGAGCAGCTTCATGGCCGTCGTTTTGCCCGCGCCGTTCTCGCCCACCAGCGCCAGCGCCTCGCCGCGCCGAACGGTGAAACTCAGGCCGCGCAGCACGTCGCGCTCGGTCAGCGGGTAGCGGAAAGCCACGTCATGAAACTCGATGGTGTCAATCGGGCCTTCCCAAACTTCGCCTGCGTCGAGGTCACGGCTGGGCAACTCCAAAAACTCATAGAGGTTTCGCATATACAGCAGATTCTGGTAAATACCGCTGATGCCGCTCAGCAGGCCCGACAGCGTGCCCTGAATCTGAGCGATGCCCAGCGCGAACAGAGAGAAGTCGCCCACCGTCAGCTGCCCGGCAGCGGCTCGCCGCAGCACCAGCGCCGAGGCCGCGCCCACCAGCAGCGCCGAAACCAGCGACGCGCCGAGGTTACCCCAGCCGCGCCGCCGCACGATGCTTTCCAATTGCTTACGGAAGCCGAGGTAATACTCGCGCCACCTCGCCAGTAGATACGGCTCCACGTTAAAGAGGCGCACTTCTTTGACCAAGGTGTCGCTGGTCAGGATGCTGCCGAAGTAATTTTGCACGCGGGCGTCGTGGGTTTGCCAGCGCAGCATTCGGTAATTTTCGACCCCAAAACGGCTGGAGACGTAGACCCCCGGCAGCGCCGAGAGCAAAATCAGCGGTACGATCAGCGGGCCGAGCTGTGCCATCAGGCCGCCCACCGACAGCAGCGTGACGAGGCCGCCTGCGAGCCCGACGATCTGGGTCGCCACCTGCACTGGCCTCGCGCCGACCTCGCGGTAAGCTTGCTGAAGCCGGTCATAGGTTTCGGCGTTCTCGAAGCGCTCGACTTCCAGCTCGGTGGCTTTTTGCAAAATCATGGCGCTGATCTGGTGCTGGAGGCTGTCACCCAGCAGTTCGCGGGCCGAGTTTTGCACGGTGCTCAGCACTCCGCTGGTGATGACCAAGCCGACTTGTAGGCCCAGCAGCGAGAGCAGCGAACCGTAAGACTCGCTCCCCGTCACCGACTGCGCCACCGCGTTGAGCAGCAGTTTGCTGACATACAAATTGGCGGCGGGCAGCACCGAGGCCAGCAAAGTGGTGAGGGCAAACCAAGTCGTCTGGGCTGGGCTGGCCCGCCACACCAGCCGCAGGGTGGCCGCCAAGTCTTTGAGTTGCTGGCGCTTTGAAGTCTCGCTGGCGGCAGAAGCTTTGGGCGCGGAGCGCTGCGGAAAAGTCACACGCGAGTTTAGGGCGTAGCGGGGCGGGACAAGGTAACGAAGGGAGGCAGCGTAGCAACGACCTTGCTAACCCCCTGGCCCCTTACCGTCCGTCCAGCTCATCCCAAAAAGCGCAGTGATGCTGGGCCAGAAAGTCGCCGCTCTGTATGTTGCCCTGCGGCGCGAGCGTCAACCAGTTGGGACGCTGCGGCGTGGTGGCCGCCCATGGGGTCAGTTTTGTCGAGGGCTCCGCGCCGCTGGGATTGCCGGTCCTGGCAAAATTTGTCCAATACTGCTGCATCTGCTTAGAGAGTTGGCGCTGAACTGGCGTGAAGTCGGCGGGGTCGGCCAGCCCGCTGAGCGCCGTGCCGAACACGTAAATCAGCTCGGAGGCGTGGTAAGCGCCCAAGCTCGGCACGCTGCGGGTGGGACTGAGCTGACTCACGGCCTGCGGATCGCTGAATTCGTAAGCGTAAGTCGGCACGAAGCGGCTGAGCTGCCCGGTCACACTGGCCACCGGGCAGGCAAACAGGCCATCGGTGACGACGGCGGCGGCGGTCAAGCCGGTGGTCGGGCGTAGTGTGTCTGGATATTCTTTGATCAGGGTCAGGACTTTGGGCGGGTTGAGTACCGTCAGCAGCCCCCAGTACAGCGGCGTGCTCATGGCCCGGTCTGCGCCGGCCAGATAAGCGGTGAATAGGGTGCCCTCATCATGGTTGGTGCCGATCAGCACCGGAACGTGCGTAAACAGGCCGGTTTGGTACGCCTGATAAGGCGAGGTGGGCAATACGGCGTCGCCGTAGATGGGCGGCAGCGCCACCGCGTTGGGCGCACGGCTGCCCGGCACCGTGACGTTCATCAGCTCGGTGCTGGTTTTGCCGCGCAAGCACTCGGCTCCGGCGGGGGTGTTGGGACAGCCCAAGTCTTGGGTGTAGCGTGCGCCGATGTCCAGCGCTTGGGTGAGCGGCGCGGTGTTGATGCCCGCCGCGCAGGGGCCGCTTTGCAAAATGGCTTTTTGAAACAGGCCCTGCGACAAAGGTGAAGTCAGTAAGCCGCACAGCGCAATGCCGCCCGCCGATTCGCCGAAAGCGGTGACATTGTGCGGGTCGCCGCCGAAAGCCGCCGCGTTGCTCTGCACCCACCGCAGCGCCGCCTGAATATCCATCAGGCCGTAATTGCCGGTTCCTTCCGGGCCGAGCGCGGGCGCGGCCAGAAAGCCCAGCGGCCCGAGACGGTAATTGAGCGTGATGACCACCACCCCGTACTCACGGGCCAGCACCGAGCCGTCGTAGATACTGCCGGTGCCGGTGTCAAACGAGCCGCCGTGAATCCAGACCATCACCGGCGCGGCGGTATTTTTAGGCGCGGCATTCTTTTCAGGTGCAGCGGCGTTGAGTGGCGCGTACACGTTGAGATACAAACAGTCCTCGCTGCCGCTCAGCGTCCGGTCAGGATTGCCTGTGATGGCATTGGGCCGCTGAATACAGATGTCGCCGGGGCGTGAAGCGTCGCGCCGTCCGGGCCAAGCGGGCATGGGCTGCGGGGCTTTCCAGCGCAGGTCGCCCAGTGGCGGCGCAGCGTAAGGCACGCCCAGAAATTGATTGACGCCCGCCACTTCGCGCCCGCCAAGCAGTCCTGAGGTCACACTCGCCTGAATGATGGTGTCGGGATCGGGAAGCGCCAGATTGTCTGCTGGTTGGGCAGATTCAGGTCGAGTTGGTACGGTTTGTGGGGTGAGCGGCGCAGTCTGGGGTGCCGCCTGAGGTGAGGAGGGTGGAGCCGACTCCTGAGCGTGGGTGAAGCCGCCCAGCAGAGCAAAAAAACCAAGTAAAGTTTGGACGTGCACTCGCATGGCCCAGTGTGCACTGCCCAGCCGTTGACTTAATGTCAGTTAAGAGAATGTTGGCTTTACTTTTTCTTCACTTTTGTGGATCAGCTGCCGAATCTCTTTGGGCTCGGCTGTGCTGCCATTGCCACTTTTGAGCGACAATGAGCACTATGGAACTCTTGCTGCGCGAAAATCCTCAATACGTGATCGTGTTCGAGTCGGCGACTGGCGACAATGAAACCGTGCTGGCCCGCGTGCTGAACGTGGCTGAGTTGGCTGGCCCCGCCGCGCAAGGCCGCACCTCGCGCACCATTTTGCAGCAGCGCAACGGTGTTCACGCCCGCGTGTATTCGCGCTTGGCGGTGGCGGTAGCCAATCTGACGCCGCAGCAAGTAGACGAATTGCTGGCCGCGCCCGAGGTGCGGACGGTGGCCCGCAATCAGCGCCGCCACTTGCCGCCGCTGGTGCTTCCGGATTCAGTTGGCCAGTCTGCGCTGCTTACCGGTACGCTGCCTGCTTCTTCACCTGTCAACCGCGCTTTAGAGCAGATCGGCCTCGACCCCGCTCGGCAAACCGTGACCGGCAAAAATATCAAGGTGGCGGTGATCGACACCGGCCTCGATTTGACGCATCCCGACTTTGCTGTGCTGCCCGGCAACAGCCAGAGCTTTGTGCCGGGCGAACCGGACGTGCAAGACCAAAACGGACACGGAACCCACTGCGCGGGCGTGATCGCGGGCAAGGCGGTGTCGGCAGGCGGCTTTCGCTACTCGGTGGCTCCAGACACCGAACTGCTGATCGCCAAAGTCCTCGATCAGTACGGTCATGGCTACGACGATCAGATTCTGGACGCGATCGACTGGGCCACCGATCAGGGCGCGGACATTTTATCTATGAGCCTCGGCAGCGCCCGGCAAGTCGGACAGCCTTACAGCGACCCCTACGAGCGGGTGGCGTCCACGCTGCTTTCGCAGGGCATTTTGCTAATCGCAGCGGCGGGCAACGAGAGCCAGCGCCCGGCTTTGATCGCTCCGGTGGGCAATCCGGCGGCCTGTCCGTCTATTTTGGCAGTGGCGGCGGTGGATGGCCGCGACCAACCGGCATTCTTCAGTTGCGGAGCGGTGGACGCCGTCGGCAGTGTGGAAGTGGCCGCGCCGGGCGTCGGCGTGTACTCGGCGTGGGTTGGCGGCGGTTACAAGCGGATTTCCGGCACCAGTATGGCGACGCCGCACGTCGCGGGAGTGGCGGCGCTTTATATGCAGCAGTTTCCTGAGCTTTCGGGCCAAACGTTGTGGGATAGCCTCAAACAGCACGCCCGTCAGGTCGCCGCGCCCGCCACCGATGTAGGCGCGGGCGTGGTTCAGGTGCCACCCCCACAGGTATGAAGTTCTATGAAGTAAAGTGAGTAAAAGGGGGCGACTTTGTCAGGGTCGCCCTTTCTTTTGGTTCTTGCTTTTGAGTTTCGACAACGGTGTCGGCTTTGCTTTTGTGCCACTCAAGGGCTGAGAACCGTCTTCGTCAATCGACTACCCGGCAATTGTTCTGCTCAAATCATAATATAATATCCGTATTATATTAAAGCCTACTTTCCTTGAAGAAGACGCAAAGAACTTAAAGGACTTTCGGGTGAGAACAACAATTGGACGCGGTTTTTGGATTAAGCTGTGGTTTGGAGGCCCGTCACGATGTCCAGTCCAGCACTCACCAAACAACCTGCTCAGGCCGAACGAAACCAGCCGCTTCAGGGACAAAGCAGTTCAAAAGGGCGCAAAGTTCAGAAAGTGCACGTCACTTTGAGAGCTGAAGTCTGTGCCTCACCTGCCGCGCTGCAAGAAACGTTGCAGCACATCGAGCGGGTGGCGGGCCTAGTGAGTCAAAATACCCGGCGCGTAGAGCGCTACGGTATCCTCAGCGGCGAAATGGACGCGGGCCGCATTCCTGACTTGGAAGCGGTGCAGGGCGTTCAGTCGGTGAGCTTAGACCAGTTGCAACGGGCACTTTAACCCAGTATTGCAAGAACTCAGGTTCTCAGGCGGGCTGTGTTTCGGCCAGCCAAGTTTCAAATGTCTTGCGCCCCCGCGCCGCCTGAGCATCGGTGAGTGCGCCGCCCGCGATGGCTTTAAAGACAGGCAGGGGGAAGCTCAAGGCTTTGACGGGCTTGGATTTTTTGCTGGCTCTGAGGTGCTGGCGGGCCAAATATTCTAGGGTCAGCAACTGCGGCCCCACCCATTCTTCCACGCCGGGTTGACCTCTGAGGGCGTGCTGAGCGAGTGCGGCGGCCACTTCGCCGATGTCCACAGGCTGCAGCGTTCCCACCGGAACCACAACGAGTGGCCCGCCTTCTAAGCCGCTGAGCAACTCGGCCACGAACGGATGAAACTGGGCGGCGCGGAAGATGGAGAAGGGCAAGCCGCTCTCTGTCAGCATTGACTCGGCTTGCGCTTTGGCGGCGTAATAGCCAAACCCCGGCACCCGCGCCGCGCCCACAATCCCGACCTGGATAAAATGGCGCGTCCCCGCCGCTAGGCTGTAACTGTGGAGCCGCACCACCCCCGGCAGATCGCGCTTGGGCCGCTGCGGGTCGTGGGCGGTGTGAAGGACGGTGTCCACGTTTCTGAAGGCGTCCGCCAAGCCCGCGCCGCTGACGTAATCGCCCTGCGCCCACTCGTAAGCGGGATCAGGGTGACTTGGAAGCTGCCGAGTCAGGATGCGTACCCTCAGACCTTCCTCCACCAGTTCACGCGCCGCCCGTTGCCCCAGCTTTCCCGTTCCGCCGGTTAGAAGTACCCGTCGGTTGGTCATCTGCTCACCTCCGGTTCAGTCTTGGTTTAGCCCACCACCGCCAGCGCCAAGTCGGCAAACACCTCAAACGCCGCGTTGAGCCTCGCCAACTGCTGAGGCTGCACCTGACCGTCCGGCGTGAGGTAAAGACCCGCGTTGACTTCTATCCCAAAGGCTGCCGCGCCGCTTTGACGGGCGTGGCGCACGCTGATGGCGTCGGCGCTCCACGGATCATTGACGGCGACCCGCGTGAAAGTCTCGCCGGTCAGCACCTGCGCGAAAGCTTGTTCGGCGGCGTTTTGAAGGGCCGTGAATTGGGCTGCTGGAAACGAGGGTTCGGCGGGCGTGCCGAGCATCAAGGTGATGCCGGGGCGCGGCTTTCCGGTGTCTGGCCCCAGTGACGGGCCGTAGGGAGCCATGCTGTGGCCCACAATCAGGAGGCGCTTGCCGATCAGCGCCGCGCTCAGGCCCGCTTCAAAAGGATCCCAAATGGCCCTGAGCCGCGCTTCTCTGGCTTCCGGCGAGAAGCTGAACCCCGATGGATACAGCGGCGAGCGGGCAAAATCAAAGAGCTTGAGCACGCCGTTGTCGCTCTCGTCATTTCGTTCGCGGTTGAGGTCGGCGGCAAAGCGGCTCCAGGGCGCACTCAGGTGCGCGGCGTTTGGCACATTGAAAATCAAGTCGGTATACGGATCGCCTTCCAAAAAGACGCGGCGTAAAAAGGCTTCGCGCTTGTCGGTATCAAAAGCGTCTGCGCCCAGCATGGTTCGCAGCACCTCTGGCGGCAGCGCTCCGGACGAATGCGGGGTAACGATCAGTAAGTTGGAGCGGTGCGAATCAGGCATAACCTGAGAGTAAAGCATTGTGCAGGACACAGCCGCCAAGGGAACCGAAAAGCCCTGCGCTGAACAGACCAGTAAAATGTGGCCTAGGGTACTTGTCTAACAGAAGTAATGAGAAGAAAGTAACTTTATATGAAAAATAGACTTGCGTTTTTGGTAAGCACCTGCGCTTTATCGCTTGTCTCTCCAGTCCTGGCTCTGGCCGCTGGCCGCTGGTCATATGACCAAGTCTAATCTGACTGGCATGGTTCTTCCAAAGAACGCCCTTCAGGTGACTGACATAAAAGCCACCACGCCATTCAATCAGTATTTGAGAGACGTTGCCATTCAGTTGGGCGGGAGTTGTGAACACTCCGAATTCCTGATGTGGAAGGGTGGAGATTCTGAAGCCTTGACCGGTGCTCTGGCTGGTTCCAGTGCTGCTGCGGGTTATACGATTAAGAATTTTGAAGATCTCGATGCAGCGGTTATCAAAGGCACCACCGGTTTTCAAGAGTTCGCTATGGCTTCCAGCAAAAACAGCTACGCGGCGGTGTGGGTCACCAGCTCCGACGACGTGATGCTCGGCTGGTGCAACGTCAAGTAGTGACAGGAACTTCCTGTAAATTAAGGCAGGTGTTCCAGACGGAGGCGAACTGATTTCAGCGATCACCGTCCCACTCACTCCCGCAGCTCCATCACGAAGTCGTAGCGGTCACCCCGGTAAGAGGCGCGGGCCAGTTCCACCGCTCTTCCCGCCGCGTCCCAGGCCACCCGCTCGGTGGACAGCAGCGCCGCGCCCAAAGGCACGCCCAGCAGCTCGGCCAACTCCTGATCGGCGTTGACGGCCCGCAGTTGCCGCAGAGCACGCACCGGAGCCGCGCCGCGCTGCTGCATCAGGGCATATAAACTCACGTCCTGCACGTCGGCGGCGCTGAGAAGGCCCAGCCGCTCGGCGCTCAGAATGCTTTCCTCGACGGCCAGCGCTTCCCCGCCAGCCGTGCGCAGCCGCCGCACCCGGTAGACCCGCTGACCCGGCGAGAGGCCGAGCTGCATGGCTTCTTGCGGGTTGGGGTGGCCCGCGCCAAAACTCAGCACCTGCCCGCCCGCGCTCAGGCCGCGTGAGTGCATGTCTTCGGTGAAACTGGTCAGGCGCGATAAGGGATGCTGAATGCGCTCAGGCCCGCTGGCCGCCACAAAGGTGCCGCTGCCGTGCCGCCGCACCACCAAGCCGCGCTCGGCCAGCTTGAGGGTGGCTTGGCGCACTGTGACCCGCGAGACTCCCAGCCTCGCGGCCAATTCGCGCTCGGCGGGCAGGGCGCTTCCAGCAGGGTACTCGCCGCGCTCGATGGCGGCTTGCAGCGCTCCGGCCACCTGCATGTAGCGCGGGCTCGACGACAGCCCCGCCGCGCTCGGCAAGGCCGCTGCAAGCGCGGAGGGCACTGGAGAAGAAAGGTGGGCGGGCATCTTCATTTACCGTACCACTTCCGTACCAACCGGGAGCAGGAACATGCCGATTAGCGCTGACCACGCTTGCAAGTGGTCTAGGAATGGTCTTATAGTGGGCGGCAGCTTCAGTTGAAATTCAGTTCGGATCGGTTCGCTTTCCCCGCGTTCAGCCCCTTCACCTACTTTTTGGAGGTTCTCCATGACATACCGCTCCACGTTCTCTTCCACTTTGCTGACTTCTACGGTGCTGCTCAGCGCCCTAATTCTGGTTGGCAGCGCCGCCGCTGCGCCCAAGAAAATGGCGGCTTACCCCAAGCTCGGCGTCACCACCGGCAAATCGGGCGGCAATTACACGCTGGCCCTCGGCGACAGCCCGCAGAGCCTGATGTATTACGGCGTGATCGACAACAACCTCGGCCTGATCGCCCAGCAGCTCTTTGACGGTCTGGTGGAGTTCAACCTCGACACCTACAAGCTCGAACCGGCGCTGGCCGAGTCGTGGACGATCAGCCCCGACGGCAAAGCGTACACCTTTAAGCTGCGTCAGGGCGTCAAGTGGAGCGACGGCGAGGCTTTCAATGCCGACGATGTGGTGTTCACCTATCAGCAGCTCATCATGAATCCCGAGGCGCGGGCCGGAGACGCGGCCAGCTTCATGCTCGGCGGCAAGCCGATCACAGTGGAGAAGGTGGACGCGGGCACGGTGCGCTTCAATCTGCCTCAGCCCAGCCCCACTTTCTTGTTGCAGCTTCGCAATTTCATCATGCCGCAGCACAAACTCGGCAAATACAAGGGCGCGGACGTCAACAACGCCTGGCCTACCACCACCCCGCCCGCCGATATTGTCGGCACTGGGCCGTTCAAGCTGCAAGGCTACACGCCGGGCCAGAAGGTCAGCCTGGTTCGCAACCCCAACTACTGGAAGGTTGATAGCGCGGGCAACAAGCTGCCTTACCTCGCTTCGCTGGACTTCCTGATTATCCGCGATCCGCAGGCGCAAGTCGCTTCGTTTCTGGCGAGCAACATTGATCAGATCAACATTTCCGGCGCTCAGTTTCCCGACCTCAAGCAAAAAGAAGTGGCCGGCGCAGCCTTCAAGGTCATTCGCAGTCAGGCGCTGTTCGGCAGCCCGCCCTTCTTGGCGTACAATTTCGACGCCGCCGACCCCGCGCTGGCCAAAATCTTTTCCGATACCCGCTTTCGGCGTGCCATGCAAACGGCGATTAACCGCCCGCGCATCATCGACACCGTATACAACAGCCTCGCCACTTTGCCGGGGCACGGCGTCGCGCCGGTCAATACCGCCTTTTATGTCAAAACCACCGCTCAGCTCGGCAAGTTCGACCTGAGTGCCGCTGGCAAGGCGCTCGACGCGCTGGGCCTTAAAGACACCGACGGCGACGGCATCCGTAATATCAGCAAAGGCAAGAATCTGGAATTTGATTTGACCTACGGCACCGATTCCAGCGTGTATCCGCAGATGGCCACCATTTTGCAAAACGATTTCAAGCAGATTGGCGTTAAAGTCAACCTCAAGGGCATTTTGTCGAGCAAGCTGTTTTCGACTGGCATGAGCGGCGACTGGCAAGCGATTTTGGCTGCTTTTGGCGACCAGCCCGACCCCGAACTCCGCAAGCCGATCTGGCAACCCGGCGGAGCGCTGTACTACTGGCACCGCAGCTTGCAACCTGCCAAGGACGGCGAAACCCCCAACCTCGCCAAGATGCAGCCGTGGGAAAAGCAGATCTATGACATTTTTGATAAAGGCAGCGTCACCACCGACAAAACCCAGCGCAAGGCCCTGTATGCCCGTTGGCAGAACCTGTTTGCCCAGAACCTGCCGGTCACGCCGATTGCCAAGCCTGACAACATCGGAGTCATCAGCAATAAGTACGGCAATTACATCTACAACCTCGGCGTGATTCCCGGCTACAACCCGGTGCCGCTGGTGTACCAGAAGTAAGACTTACCGCGCACAACGTGTGGCTTGTGGGAAAGGCGCGGCCTTTTTTGCTAAGCCACACGTTTGGTTTTGAAGATTGTTCTCTAATTAATCCCCGCTGAGGTGGCCCCAAACATGCTTGACCCATTTCCGCTGTTCCCACCCCCCACCAGCCACGCGCCGCACGCCGAATGCTGATTTTCGCTCTGCGGCGCATTCTCGGCATGATTCCCACCCTGCTGATTATCAGCGCGGTGTGCTTCACCGTGATCAAGCTCCAGCCCGGCTCGTTTACGGATCAGTACCTCGAAGATCCGCGTTTCACCAAAGCGACGGTGGCCGCCATCACCCGGCAGCTCGGCCTCGACCAACCGGCCATCGTGCAGTACGGACGCTGGCTGTGGGGCGTCATCACGCGGCTGGATTTCGGCTTTTCGTTTGCTTCCAATGCCCCGGTGATTACCCAGATTGGCGAGCGGCTGGGCTGGACGGTCTTTATCGCCCTGCTGACCTTGCTGGTGTCTTGGATCGTCGCTGTGCCGCTGGGCATTTACACCGCCTTCAACCGTCACGGCGTGGCGGCGAGCGTGGCGAACTTTCTGGGCTATGTGGGCCTAGCTGTGCCGGATTTTTTGCTGGCGCTGCTATTGGTGGTGCTGACGCTTAGGCTGGGCAGCCGCAATGTGGGCGGCCTGTTTTCGCCGGAGATGATTGATGCGCCCTGGTCGTGGGCCAGACTCGGCGATTTGCTGGCCCACCTGTGGATTCCGGTGCTGGCGGTGGGGCTGGAGGGCGTGGCGGGCCTGATGCGCCAGATGCGGGCCTCGATGCTGGACGTGCTGTCGCAGGACTATATACGGACGGCCCGTGCCAAGGGAGCTGCTCAGCGCACCGTGATCTGGCGGCACGCGGTCAGGAACGCCATCAACCCGCTGATCAGTCTCGCGGGGTTGAGCCTGCCGACCCTGATTTCCGGCACCATCATCATTTCGATTGTCATGAACTTGCCGACCATCGGGCCGCTCCTCTACGAATCGCTGCTCAACAAGGACCAGTACACCGCGCTGACCCTGCTGATGCTCTCGGCGGTGCTGCTGCTGATCGGCAATTTGCTGGCCGATTTGGTGCTGGCCTGGGTCGATCCACGGGTGAGGTACTCGTGACCACCCTGCCCACTCCTACGGCCGCCGCGCCCTCGCCGTTTGCGCTGGCCCTGCGCCGATTCCGCAAATCCAGGTTGGGTGTGCTGGGCGGCTGGATGCTGGTCGTGCTGTATCTCAGCGCCCTGCTCGGCGGTTTTCTCGCGCCCTACGGCATCACTACTCAGCATCAGGGCTTTGAATATCAGCCGCCCCAGCCGCTGCACTGGGTTCATCAGGGTCAATTCATGCGGCCTTTTGTCTACGGCTCCAAAACGGGACGCGACCCAGTGACGTTTGCCAAAACGAGTGTGCCGGACAGAACGACGCCTGTGCCAGTTGAATTTTTCGTGCGCGGCGAACCGTACAGTTTCTTCGGAATTCCAACGACTTTGCACCTGTTCGGCGTTGATGCTGGCCCCGAAAACAACCGGTTCTATTTCCCGTTCGGCACTGACCAACTGGGCCGCGATCTGTTCTCGCGCACCCTGGTCGGCGGGCAGGTCAGCCTGACGGTGGGCGTGGTGGGCATCCTCATCAGCTTTGCCATCGGCATCGTCATGGGCGGGCTGAGCGGCTACTACGGCGGGCGCACCGACAACCTGATTCAGCGCCTGGTCGAAGTGCTGCTGAGCTTTCCAAGACTGCCGATTTTGCTGGCCCTCTCGACGCTGATTCCGGCCCGCTGGCCCTCCACGTATGTCTACCTCGGCATCGTGGCGGTGCTGGCCCTGATTGGCTGGGCGAGCTTGGCGCGGGTGGTGCGCGGGCAGGTGCTCTCGGCCCGCAACGTCGAATACGTTTCGGCGGCGCAGGCGGTGGGCGCGTCGGATCTGCGGGTCATCCTGCGTCACATCGTGCCGAACCTGTCCAGTTTCCTGGTCATCACCGCCACCCTCAGCTTGCCCGGCTACATCCTCGGCGAAAGCACCCTCAGCTTCCTGGGCCTCGGCATCAAGGAACCGATGACCAGCTGGGGCCTGCTGCTCAAAGATGCGGGCAATTTGCAGACGGTCAACCTGTATCCGTGGCTGCTGCTGCCAGGAATATTCCTATTTGTGGCGGTGCTGGCCTTCAATTTCTTCGGTGACGCCCTGCGGGACGCGGCAGATACCCAGAGCCGCTGATTACCACCAGCCCGATTCATTCCAGATGAATTCAGCTTTTCACTTTTCTTAGAATCGGACTCTTCGTCTCAGCGCAGCTTCCGTAAAGACGGTGTACGTCTGGGCGCGGCAAAATTCTTAGCATTCGGTATTTATGCTATCTTCATTTTATCGCTACATTATTTCAAGGAGAAATCATGACCAAATTCGCCACCAAATTGTTTGCCCTTACTGCGTTGACCCTACTCGGCAGCGTTGCCTCCGCCGCCTCTATCCGCGATCAGATTTGCGCTGACGGCGTCTTCAACGCTGGTGTCAAATACGACAGCCCGCCTTTCGGCTTCGTGGACGAGAACGGCGACGTGACCGGCTTTGACGTCGATCTGGTCAAGGAAATCGGCAAAGACCTGACCGAAGTTTGCAAAAAGCCTATCAAAGTGGTCCTCAAGCAGGTCACCAGCAAAAACCGGATCGAGTTCGTGCAAAACGGCACCGTCGATATCGCCGCCTCCACCGCCACCGCCACCTACGGGCGGATGGACACGGTGGACTTTTCCAACACCTACTTCCTCGACGGTCAGCGCCTGCTGGTTCCGGCGGGCAGCCCGATCAAGAGTACCCGCGACTTGGCAGGCAAGCGGGTCGGCACCGCGCAGGGCAGCACTTCCGAACTCAACCTCAAGGCCGCCGCGCCCAAGTCCAACGTCGTGAGCCTTCAGCAGTACACCGACGCCTTCACTGCCCTCCAGCAGGGCCGTGTCGACGCCGTCAGCACTGACAGCACCATTTTGCTGGGCCTCAAGGCCAGTGCGCCTGATCCCAGCAAGTACGCCATCGTCGGGCCGTTTTTCAGCTCCGAGCCGTACGGCATGATCCTCAAGCAAAACGACAGCAAGTGGCGTAACTTCGTCAACGAAAGCCTCAGCCGCACCGGGGCCGACGGCACCTACAAAAAGATCTTTACCAAGTGGTTTGGCCCCAAAACCAAGTACGCCTTGCCCGATCCCAAGCGTGCTCAGGAAATTCCCGCGCAGTTCCCTGTGCGCCGCTGATCTAAGTACGCCAATGTTTATCTTTAGATAAGCCGAGCGGAGCGAGAGATGGGAAAAGTACGGCTAGATGGGAGTGGAGGGATGGAGCGCTCTTTGCGGGCAGGCCCGATAGGTGCCGCTCTGCCCAAGACGCGGAATCCCGAAACGGTAATCTTGCCGTACTTAAGCGTTTCTTAACCTCAAGTTGGGGGGGACGGAGCGGATGTTTCGTTCCCCTTTTTGGTGGATTCACGGCCAAAGGAGCGCCATGCAAAGAAGCGTGTATCAGCAAGTGATCGCCGTGGTGGTGGTCGTGGCCTTGGCGGTGTTTGCCTTTCTGCGGGTGCGGGCGGGTTTTGCCGCCAACAGCATCACCTTGGATTGGAGCATTTTCAGCAAGCCCAGCCAACTGACTCAGGGCACTTACCTCACCACTATTCTGATCGGGATGCTGCTGACCATCCGGCTGGCGCTGATCGGCATCGTGTTCGCCATGCTGCTCGGCACGCTGGTGGGCGTCTCAAGGCTGAGTCACAACCCGGTGGTCAACCGGGTGGCCGCCGCCTACGTGGAATTTTTCCGCAATACACCCTTGCTGGTTCAGATCTTTTTCTGGAACTTCGGAGTGATTAATGTCTTGCCTGCGCCGATCAAGAACTGGTTGTTCAACCACTCGCCCGAGCAGTGGGCCGTCATCGCGGCGCTGAGCGTCTACACCAGTTCCTACATCGCCGAAACCATTCGCGCCGGGATTCTCAGCGTGCCCAAGGGCCAGACCGAGGCGGCCAAATCGCTGGGCCTGAACGGCTCGCAGGTGCTGAGCCTCGTGACCTTGCCGCAGGCGTTCCGGGCGGTGTTGCCGCCGCTGGGCAGCCAGTTTCTCAACCTCACCAAGAACTCCTCGCTGGCCTCGCAGATCGGGGTGGCCGAGCTGTTTTACTACGGCACGCAGGTGCAGAGCTACACCTTCCGGGGCTTCGAGAGCATCACCGCCATCACGGTGGCTTACCTTGTTCTCAGCTTGACCATTACTTTCTTACTCAACTTGCTCAGCCGCCGCTTGGCGCTGCCGGGCCGTTAAGGGAGCTGAATAGATGACCGTTAAACCTTCGGTTCAGCCCAGCGGCGGCGCTTCGCTGGCGTGGCTCTCGTATTTCGTGCCAGGACTGGGCCAGTTGCTGGTCGGGCAAACCCTCTACGGCGTGCAGTTTCTGGCGGCTGCGGTGCTGGTGTGGGCCATCGCCTTTCCCGTCTTGCAGGGTGGAAGCTGGGACGGGCGGGCGCTGGCCCTGATCGCCATTGCCGCGCTGCACCTCGGCGCGGGTATCACCGCCGCCGCCGATCACCGCCGCCGCCAGGGTGCCGAGTTCACCTACGCCGCCCAACAGACCTACAAGCGCTGGTCGGTGATCGTGGCCAGCGCGGTGGTGCTGTTTATCGTCGGCCTGCTGGTGCGCTGGATCGTGACCTTGCCGAGTTGGAACGAGGTGCAGCGCAACTTCTTGTTCCTGCTGATCGGGCGCTTCCGCTCCGAGCAATTCGCCGACGAGATCTGGCGGCTGTGGGGCTTTGGGGCGCTGGTGCTGGGCGGCGGCGCGGCCTTTGCCATGACGCAGCTCAAAGCCAAATTTGCCTGGGTGCCGCTGGTGCTGGGCATCGTCGTTGGCGTAGTGGTGCTGTTTCCCACCATCAGTCCGCAGGTCAACATCGGCGGACTGGCGCTCAGCCTGATTCTGGCGATTCTGGGCATCGTGGGCGCGATTCCGCTGGGTCTGCTGTTCGGGGTGGGCCGCACCAATACCCTGCCGGTGATGCGCGGTCTGAGCACCATTTACGTGGAGCTGTTCCGCAGCTTGCCGTTTATCACGGTGATTTTCTGGTTCTTCATCTTCGTGCCCTACGTGCTGGGCGAGGGCACCCAGTTCTGGGCGGTAGTGGCGGCACTGGCGTTGTTTACCGGCGCTTACGTGGCTGAAATCGTGCGGGCAGGCATTCAGGCGCTGCCGACAGGTCAGGCCGAGGCGGCGCGGGCGCTGGGCTTATCCGGCACCCAAACCATGCTGCAAGTCATCTTGCCGCAGGCGGTTCGCAACATGATTCCGCCGCTGGTCGGGCAATTTATCAGCCTCTTCAAAGACACCTCGCTGGTCAGTATCATCGGTTTGATCGAGCTGGCCGGAGCTGGGCGCATCACCGCCAACCGGGTGGTCACGGCGACCTTTGAAATTTACCTGACGGTGGCGCTGCTGTATTTCATCTTTGCTTACCTGCTCTCGCTGCTGGCCCGCAGGCTGGAAGCGCCGACAGGGGCGCGGTAAGGTGAACGCTAGGCTTTTCGTACAAGCCCACTTCGCTCAACTTTTAAGGAGCCACCCATGACCGCGTCCCTCCAAAAACCCGCTTTACAGTCCAACGCCGAGCCGATCATCAAAGCGGTGGACGTTCACAAGAATTTCGGCAGCTTCCACGCCCTGCGCGGCGTCAACATGACCGTGCAGCCGGGCGAAGTGGTGGTCATCATCGGGCCGTCGGGCAGCGGCAAGTCCACCTTCATTCGCACCATCAATCGCCTCGAAGAACACGACAAGGGCACCATCATCGTGGACGGCATCGAACTCAAAGAAGGCCAGAACCTCGACGCCATTCGCCGCGAAGTCGGGATGGTCTTTCAGTCGTTCAACCTCTTTCCGCACCTGACCGTGCTGCAAAACGTGGCGCTGGCCCCCATGCGCGTTCGCAAGACGCCCAAAGCCCAAGCTGAAAAGCAGGCGATGGAACTGCTGACGCGGGTCGGCATCGAGGAGCAGGCCCTCAAGTTCCCGGCACAGCTCTCCGGTGGGCAGCAGCAGCGCGTGGCGATTGCCCGCGCCCTGGCGATGGAACCCAAGGTGATGCTGTTTGACGAGCCGACCTCGGCGCTCGATCCCGAAATGATCAAGGAAGTGCTGGACGTGATGAAGGGCCTGGCCCGGTCTGGCATGACCATGCTGTGCGTCACCCACGAAATGGGTTTTGCCCGCGAAGTGGCCGACCGGCTGGTGTTTTTCGACGAGGGCAACATCGTGGAGGACACCACGCCCGAAGAGTTTTACAACAACCCCAAACACGAGCGGGCCAAGGCCTTCCTCAGCAAAGTGTTGGGCCACTAAAAAGAGCGACAGCAAAAGCGGCGCGAGGAGCTTGATGGACAGGCTTTCCGCGCCGCTCTCTTTTGCGTATTTATCCTAGAGCGTTCAACCCCGTCAGATCGCGCCCCACGATCAGCGTGTGAATGTCGTGCGTGCCCTCATAGGTGTCCACCGTCTCGAGATTGAGCATGTGGCGGATCACCGGATACTCGGTGGTGATGCCGTTGCCGCCGAGTATCTCGCGGGCCAGCCGGGCACCTTGCAGGGCCACCCGCACATTGTTGCGCTTGGCCAGCGAGACTTGACCGAAGGTCATCTTGCCGCTGTCCTTGAGCTGGCCGAGTTGTGCCGCCAGCAAGAAGCCTGCCGAGTGATCCGTGACCATCCGCACCAGTTTGTCCTGCACCAGTTGGCGCGAGGCGATGGGCTTGGCGAAGGTGCTGCGGCTGACCGAGTAATCCAGCGCGGCCTGATACACCGCCTCCAACGCGCCCATCGCTCCCCAGGCGATCCCGAAGCGGGCTGAGGTCAGGCAGCCCAGGGGGCTTTTGAGGCCGCCGGAGCCGGGCAGCATATTCTGTGCCGGAATGCGGCAGTCTTCCAGCACGATTTCACCCGTGACGCTGGCCCGCAAGCTCATCTTTCGCTGAATTTTGGGCGTGGAAAAGCCTTTGGCGTCTCTCGGCACGATGAAGCCGCGGATCAGATCGTCGTCATCCTTGGCCCAGACCACCGCCAGATCGGCCACCGGGCTGTTGGTGATCCACATTTTGTTGCCGTTGAGCACGTAATCGCCGCCGTCTTTGCGGGCGCGGGTCCGCATGGCGGCGGGGTCGGAGCCGCCGTCGGGTTCGGTCAGGCCGAAGCAGCCGATCAGCTCGCCGGACGCCAGCCCCGGCAAGTACTGCTGCTTTTGCTCCTCGCTGCCGTAAGTGAAAATCGGGTACATGACCAGGCTGCCCTGCACACTGGCCGCGCTCCGCAGGCCGCTGTCGCAGCGCTCCAGCTCGTACATCATCGCGCCGTAAGCGCTGTAGCTCGCGCCCGAGCCGCCGTACTCCTCGGGCGTGGTCGGGCCGAGCAGCCCCTGAGCGCCGAACTCGCGCATTACCTCGCGCACCGGCAAATCGGCGTCGTCCCACCACCCGGCGATGTGCGGCATCAATTTGGCGTCCACGTAGCCGCGCACGCTCTGCATCACGAGCTGTTCATCGGGGCCGAGCAGCGAACGGGTTTGGAAGTAGTCGAGCATGAAGTCTCCTTGAGGTGGGGATTTAACTCTTTCCTTCTTGAGGGGTGATGTTTAGGAAATGGTCAGTAGTTGGTGGACAGAGTGTCGGATGCGCGACTTAAGATTAGGGCTTTTGCCCTAGCTCCCGCAAAATCTCCTCGCTGTGCTGGCCGAGGGTCGGCGGAGCGAGGCGCACGGCGGGCGTCACTCCGCCGATTTCCCACGGGGGAGAGGTGACGGTGGTGTGGCCCAGCGAAGCGTGCGGAACTGTTACCGCCACGCCTCTGGCCTGCACATGCGGGTCGGCAAACACTTCGGCCATGTCGTTGACCGGGCCGCACGGCACGCCCGCCACCTCCAATCGCCGCGTGACTTCCTCGCGCCCAAAGTGTGAGAGGGCCTCGGCCAGTTGCCGCTCGAGTTCGGGACGCTGCTGAACGCGCCGCTCGTTGGTGGCGAAGCGCTCGTCAGCCGCCATTTCGGGTCGGTCTAGAGCAACCCCCAGCTTGCGCCACAGCGCGTCATTGCCCGCCGCGATATTGATAAAACCGTCACCGCACTGGTACGTTCCGTAAGGTACGATGCTGCGGTGTTCGTTGCCGACGGGCACGGGGATTTCGCCGGTGGCCAGGTAGCGCCCGGTTTGGCTGCTGCCCAGCGCGATCACGCTTTCGAGCAGGTTCACGTCTAAACGCTCGCCCTGTCCCGTCTTTTCGCGCTGGTAAAGGGCCGCCAGAATCGCCTGGGTCAGCAGCGCTCCCGAGAACACGTCGGCCACCGCCACGCCCACCCGCAGCGGCTGACCGCCGGGTTCGCCGTTGTAGCTCATCATGCCGCCCATGCCCTGCGCGATCACGTCGTAACCGGCCCGCTCGCGGTAAGGCCCGCTTTGCCCGAAGCCGGAGACGCTGGCGTAGATCAGACGTGGGAATTCGGCGTGGAGTTCTTCCCAACCGAATCCCAGCCGCTCGAAGGTGCCGGGCCGGAAGTTCTCGACGATCACGTCGCTGCTGGCGATCAGGGCGCGTGCCGCCTCCAACCCCGCCTCGCTCTTAAGGTCAAGCACTAGACTGCGCTTGTTGCGGTTGACGCTCAGAAAATAGCTGGACTCGCGCCCGCCCTCTGATACCTGAAACGGCGGCCCCCAGGCGCGGGTGTCGTCGCCCTGCGGCGGCTCGACCTTGATCACGTCCGCTCCTAGGTCGCCCAGCAGCATGGTGCAAAACGGCCCGGTCAGCACGCGGGTAAAGTCGGCCACCCGCACGCCGGAGAGCATCATAACGGGTCACCTGTCAGGAAGGGAAGTGCGCTTAAACAGTAACTCAAGTGTGTTGGCAAAAGAAGTCCTAGCGAGTGGTTTTGGCGTTGATGCGCTACCCTAGCACGCCTTAAGGAGTGGAAACTGCGGCTCAAAACGTGGGAAGCCGACTTTGCCGCTCAGCTTACGGCGCGGCGCAGTCGGTCGGCCAAAACTACGGGCATGGACAAGCCTGCGACTGGTCAACTTCCGCTCAATGCCTTCCGGCGGCAGGACGAAACGCCCGACGAGCTGTTTTACCGCTCTCCACGCTTCGTGACCCACATTGACGACTGGGCCATCGCCGCCGTGACCCAGCTTTACCGCGAGTATTTTCCGGCAGGCGGGCGCGTCCTTGATGTAATGAGCAGTTGGATCAGCCACCTGCCGCCGGAAGCCGAGTACCGCCGGGTGGTCGGGCTGGGCCTCAACGAAGCCGAGCTGGCCCGCAACCCGCGCCTGGAGACCTACGTGGTGCAGAACCTCAACGCCGACGCGCACCTGCCGTTCGAGGATAATTCCTTCGACGCGGCGGGCCTGTGCGTCTCGGTGGATTACCTAACCGATCCGGTGGCGGTGCTGCGTGATCTGGGGCGGGTGGTGGCGGCGGGCGGGCCGGTGGTCATCAGTTTTTCCAACCGCTGCTTTCCCAGCAAGGCGGTGGCGATCTGGCATCAGCTCGATAGCGCGGGCCAGCAGAAGTTGGTGCAGCACTACTTGGAGGAAGCAGGCAACTGGACGGACATCGTGCAACTCGACCGCACCCCAGCCATGCAGGGGCGGCGCGGTGGCGATCCGTTGTGGGCGGTAGTGGGCCGGGCCAAAGCGGGGGAGTAAGTTGTGGGAAAGAATAGACGTCCTGCAAAAACCAGCTTGAGCACAGCCGGGCGAGATTACGGAGAGCCGCAATCAAATGAACTTGGAGCGGAAAACGCAGCTCGCGATGCCGGTGGACTTCTTTTAGAACGCGGAAAATCTTCAACCGCCGTTATCTACTCGAATCTTGCCAGGGGCAACCCGGCCCCGGGTTACCTCGGTGACGGTTCCGACGACCCGCTCAGCTGGGGTTCCCCCAATCCTGCACAGTTGTGGCTAAGCCACTAAAGCTTGCCTATCGGCTTCCAGTGGAGTCAAGTACCCCAGTGTCGAGTGCAGTCTCTTTAGGTTGTAGTACACCTCGACATACTCAAAGATTGCCCGCCTTGCCTGTCCACGGGTTTCATAGACCTGGTCGTCAACCAACTCGCGTTTGAGAGTCTCAAAAAAGCTTTCTTAGACAGCATTATCCCAGCATTACCCCTTGCGACTCATGCTGCACACCATACCCCTCTGTGCGAGGGCAGTCTGGAACAGACCGCTGGTGTACTGGCTTCTTGGGCAGAACGGACGCCCATGAGGACGCCTGCCCGGTGGATTCAAGCGGTCATCGCAACAGCAGCGTCAACCCCGTGTAGTGCGCGTTCAAAGGCCTCATGAGGGGTCTGCCACCCCAGAACTTTGCGGGGTCTGGCATTTAGCGTCTTCGCTACAGCCTCTAAGTCGTCTGCGCTGTGCAGGCTCAAATCCGTGCCTTTCGGAAAGTATTGGCGTAAGAGGCCATTGGTATTTTCGTTT
>NZ_VKDB01000030.1 GCF_007280555.1 Deinococcus detaillensis
TGGCTCAACGCCGCCATCATCATTGTGATCGTGCTGGGCAGCATCGGGCTGGACTTCTACCAGACCCGGCGCTCTCAGGTGGCCGCCGAGTCGCTGCGTTCTCAGGTCGCGCCCACGGCCACGGCCAAACGGGACGGCGTCTGGAGCGAACTGCCAAGGTCAGCGCTGGTGCTGGGCGACCTGATTCGCCTGACAGCAGGCATGCTGGTTCCCGCCGACGCGCAGCTCCTGACGGCCACCGATCTGCACGTCCAGCAGTCGGCCCTGACCGGTGAATCGATGCCGGTGGAGAAGACGGCCAGCCTGAGCGGTTCAGCGGCGCTGGACAACTCCACTCCAGAAAATCCAGCCGACGCCAGCAATCTGGTGTTCGTGGGGTCGAGCGTGGTCAGTGGGCGGGCCGAGGCGCTGGTAAGCGCCACCGGCGCACGCACCACCTTCGGCGGCATCGTGACCAGCTTGGCCCGCCGCGCCCCGGAGACCGAGTTCGAGCGCGGCATGAAGTCGTTCAGCTTGTTCATCGTGCAGATCGTGCTGTTTCTGACGCTGTTCGTGTTCGCGGTCAATACGCTCCATAAACGCGACCCGCTCCAGTCGCTGCTGTTCGCCGTGGCGCTGGCGGTGGGCCTGACGCCGGAGTTCTTGCCGATGATCACCACCATCACGCTGTCAAACGGGGCGAGCCGCATGGCGAAGAAAAAGGTGATCGTCAAGAACTTGTCGAGCATCCAGAATTTCGGGCAGATGGATACGCTGTGCAGCGACAAGACCGGCACGCTGACGGGCGGCGTGATGACGCTGGCGGGCCGCCTGGACCCGGCGGGCGCGCCTTCCGAGCGCGTCTTTATGCTCGCTTACCTCAACAGCTTGTTCGAGACCGGCATCACCAATCCGCTCAATACCGCCATCCTCGACACCTCTGCTTCCGGCATCAAGGGGGCTGACCCGCTGGATCAGGCCATTCTGAACGCCGATCACCCGGACGTGCAGCTGTACCGCAAGCAGGACGAAATGCCGTTCGATTTTGAGCGGCGGCGGGCTTCGGTGGTGGTCACCAAGGCAGGCAAAAGCGGCCACCTGATGCTGACCAAGGGGGCACCGGAGAGCGTGCTGGCGGTCTGTACCACTTATGAGCACAGTGGTGAGGATGAACAGAATGCAGGTGCGCTGCCGCTGGACGCCGCCGCCCAGGCCCGTATCTCGGCGGTCTATCAGGGCTTCTCCGCCCAGGGCTTGCGGGTCATCGCGGTGGCGCGGCGGGACATCCTGGAAGCAGATCAGCAGCCCGCCTACCAGGCCAGCGACGAGCATGATCTGACCCTGGTGGGCTTTGTGACCTTCCTCGACCCGCCGCTGCCCGACGCCCGTGAGGTGCTGGACGAACTGCGGGCCAAAGGCGTGGCCGTCAAGATTCTGACCGGCGACAACGAACTGGTCGCCCGGCACGTCTGCGAGGCCGTGGGGCTGGACGTGGGCCGGGTGGTGTTGGGCAGCGAACTGGCGGCCATGACCGACACCGCGCTGCTTCAGGTCGCCGAGGCCAACACGGTGTTTGCCCGCGTGGCTCCGGCCCAGAAAAACCGCATCATCTTGGCGCTCAAGGCCCGCAAGCACGTGGTCGGGTACATGGGCGACGGCATCAACGACGCGCCCAGCCTGCACACCGCCGACGTGGGCGTCAGCGTGGCCGGGGCCACCGACATCGCCAGAGACGCCGCCGACATCATCTTGCTGGAGCCGGGGCTGCGGGTGCTGCTCAGCGGCATTCTGGAAGGCCGCCGGGCTTACGGCAACGTCATGAAGTACCTGCTGATGGGCACCAGTTCCAACTTCGGCAACATGTTCAGCATGGCTGGGGCCTCGGTCTTCCTGCCGTTTTTGCCGATGCTGCCGACGCAGATTCTGGTCAACAATTTCCTGTATGACCTGGCGCAGATCACCATTCCCAGTGACAATGTGGACGACGCTTTCATCCAGAAGCCGCACCACTGGGATATCGGCCTGATCCGGCGCTTCATGTTCTGGATCGGGCCCATCAGCTCGGTCTACGACTTCCTGACCTTTTACGTGCTGCTGCGGGTTTTTCATGCCCGCGAAGCTGAGTTTCATACTGGCTGGTTTATTGAGTCGCTGGCGACCCAGACGCTGGTGATCTTTGTGATCCGCACCTTCGGCAACCCGCTGAAATCGAGGCCCAGCCGTCCTCTGGCGTTGGCGGCCACCCTGGTGGTGCTGGTCGGGGCGCTGCTGCCGTTCACTCCTCTCTCGGGACTGCTGGGCTTCGTGCCGCTGCCGCCGCTGTATTTCGTGTTCCTGATTGGAGCTACGTTGACCTACCTGGGCCTAGTGGAATTGGTCAAGCGCCGCCTGTTCGGGCAGGTGATGGGCTGAGAAGATCTCTCCTTCTCAGCCCATCATGAGCTGTACTGGCTCTTCAGCGTCGTGCTCGAGCTTGAGACTCAGCAGGCCTTTGAGCACCTGCCAGAGTTGCTGCGCAACCTCCACGTTTCGGGAACAACTGGAAACACAAGCATACGTTCCTGATGCTGCTCATTTTCACAAATTTCAGTCGCGCCGCCCAGCTTGGCGTCACCTCGGGGACTATGCAAGGAGCTGAGGAGATTTAAGATTCAGGCAGACTGAACCGTCATAAGCGGCCCCATCAAGCACGACCCTAACAAGACCGTTGCTGGAAAGCGCCTTGTTCCTAGAGGCCGAGTGTGTCAGGTTGATGAAATGAATAGGGAACGCCCATGAAGGTCGGTGTGGTTGGCGCAGGACTCGTCGGAGCGACAGCGGCCTTCGCGATGGTGCTGCGCGGCAGCTGCTCAGAGCTGTTGATGGTGGACAAAAACGAACAGCGCGCCGAGGCTGAGGCCGCTGACATCGCCCACGCCGCGCCGATGTCGCATGCCGTCCGGGTGTCGAGCGGCGGCTACGAACAACTCAGCGGTGCCCGTGTGGTGGTGCTGGCAGCGGGCGTCAACCAGACGCCGGGCGAGTCACGGCTCGATCTGCTGGCCCGTAACGCCGCCGTGTTCCGCGAGGTTGTGCCGCAGGTGGCGCGGGCCGCTCCGGACGCTGTCTTGCTGGTGGCGACCAATCCGGTGGACGTCCTGACGACCCTGACGGCCCGGCTGCTCGCCCACTCGTCCGCGCAGCCAGTGATCGGCTCGGGCACGGTGCTCGACAGCGCCCGCTTCCGCAGCCTGCTGGCCGGGCAATCAGGTCTAGATCCGCAGAACGTTCACGGCTACGTCATCGGTGAGCACGGCGACTCGGAAGTGCTGGCCTGGTCGGGCGTGAGCGTGGCTGGACAACCCCTCGGAGAATTTCTGAAGGGACGCGGCATCCTCTTTGATGACGTGTTCCGCTTGGAAATTGGCGCGGCGGTGCGCGGCGCGGCGGCGAAGATCATTGGAGGCAAGCAGGCGACCTATTACGGCATCGGCGCGGCGCTGGCGCGGATTACCGAGGCGGTGTTGCGTGACCGCCGCAGCGTCTTGACCGTGAGCGCTGCGGCACCGGGCGACGTGGCCTACAGCTTGCCCAGAGTGGTGGGCGGCGCGGGAGTTCTGGAGACCTTGATGCCCAAACTGGACGCGCCAGAGCAAGAAGCGCTTGAGCGCAGCGTAGCGGTGATCCGGGAAGCGGCGGCACACCTCTAAACGTTGGGACGGGTTCCGCATGGCAATCGCTCGCCGCCCACCGCAGGGCAGCCTCAGCGCTGAGCAGGTGGGACCCGAGGGGCATCTTAGGAAACAGCTGAACTACACAGACAGAGGTGAGTGATCCTCATTCACTCTCCGTCACATTGCCCTTGAACATTAGATCATTCGTATATTATAATTCATGCATGAAACAGAGCATCCACCTCTACAAAGCCAGCCTCTTCAAAAGCCTCGCCCATCCCCTCCGCCTCGCCATCCTCGACGCCCTGCGAGACGGAGAAAAAACCGTCACGCAGCTCCAGGAACTCACCGGCGGCGAACAGGCCACCATCAGTCAACACCTCACCGTCCTCCGCACCCACCATTTCATCACCTTCCGCAAGGAGGGCACCCTCGCCTACTACCGTAACGAGGACCCAGAGGTCTACATCTTCCTCGACCTCGGCCGACAACTCTACGAACGTCAGTTAAACCGCTACCGCAAAGAGATCGACGCGCAGGTGGTCAGGAGATGAGCGTCCCGGCCCGCGCCTCTCCTTCCTCCCCCTTCAACGTTCTCAACCCCCTGCCGGTCTGGAAAACCGAGTTTAAAGGCTACACCCGCGCCCGCTTCCTGCAAGACCTCCTCGCTGGCGTCACAGTCGGCATCGTCGCCCTGCCTCTCGCCCTCGCGTTTGGCGTGACCAGCGGCGCGGGTGCCGCTGCTGGCCTGATCACCGCCATCATTGCGGGCCTGGTGGCCAGCGCCTTTGGAGGCAGCCGCTTCCAGATCACTGGCCCCACCGGCGCGATGACCGTCGTCCTGCTTCCCGTCATTGCCCAGTACGGACTGTCCCAGGTCTTCGTGATCGGCCTGCTGGCTGGCTGCCTGCTCATCCTTGCCAGCTTGCTGCGCTTGGGCCGGGCCGTTCACCTGATCCCCTGGCCAGTCATCACGGGATTTACCAACGGCATCGCCGTCATCATTGCCCTCCAACAACTCCCGGCTGCCCTGGGCCTGCAATCACCCAGAGGGGAGGGCATTCTGCTGACCTCCCTCGCCGTGCTCCGAACCTTCTTGGGCGCTCCACAACTGGCCCCACTCGCACTCACCGCCGCCACCGCAGCCATCATGCTGGCGTGGCCGCGAGTCACCACCCGTGTCCCAGGCGGCATCATCGCTCTGCTGACCGTCACTGGCATCAGCCTGGCCCTCCACCTTGACGTGCCCCGCATTGGGGTCATTCCCGCTGGCCTGCCGCTGCCCCACTTCCCCACCATCAATTTCACTTCCATTCCCGCGCTGTTCAGTGCCGCTCTCGCGGTGGCCGTCCTCGCGGGACTCGAAAGCCTTCTCTCTGCGGTGGTGGCCGACGGCATGACACGTGGAGCACGCCACGCCCCCGACCGGGAACTCTTCGGTCAGGGGCTGGCCAACATCATTGCGCCCCTCTTCGGCGGCATTCCTGCCACCGGCGCAATTGCCCGCACCGCCGTCGGTGTGCGCAGCGGCGGCCAGACCCGGCTGACCGGCATCATTCACGCGCTGTTCCTGCTGCTGGTGGTCCTCTTGCTGGGACGCGCGGCTGCCCTGATTCCTCTCAGCGTCTTGGCCGGAATCCTGCTGGTCACGGCGCTGCGCATGTTTGAAACCCACGCCTGGCAGGCCCTGCGCCGCTCGACCCGCAGTGACTTCTTCATCATGCTGGCCACGCTCACGGTCACGGTCGCCTTCGACCTGATTCTCGCCATCGAAGTCGGGTTGGCTCTGGCCGGGGTGCTCTTCATCCAACAGATGATCCGCAGCATGCATCTCGAAAAGATGGACGTAACAGACGACGCCCCCAGTGACGCCGACTTGGCGCTGCTGCGTGACCGTGTACTGGCTTACCGCGTGGAAGGTCCCTTGTTCTTCGGCGTGGCTGGCCGCTTCCTGGAGAACTTGACCGCGAATCAGGAGGTGGACGTCGTCATCCTTCGGCTGCGGCGCGTTCATCACCTGGACGCCAGTGGCGCGCATGCCTTGGAAGGCATTCATCAGGAACTGCAGGCGCACGGGGTCACGCTGCTGCTCAGCGGCATGCAGCCCCAACCGCTGGCGCTGCTGACCCGCATGGCGCTGCTGGGGGCGCTCACGACGAACCGGCATCACCTGTTCGAGACGACACCGCAGGCCATTGAACACGCCTGGTCACACGTGCAGCGCCGCTTTCAGGAAGTGAAGGCATGATAGCGGAGGCAGACCGCTTACTCCTGTAGGTGACGCGAATACAGCACTGTGAAAGTCTCATTCAACTGCTTTCCAGCCGGATGAGGTCATGTGGGAGACCCTGCGTGCGCTGATCCCCATGGCGTGTCCGACTTTGGTCAACTGCCTAGGAACCACCACGCCCGTCACCATCACTGGCACGCCGGCCGCGTCGTAGCGCCCCACGTCGATGTGCTGACCCTCGCGCCGCTTCAGCCAGAGGCTCTGGCCGCTTGGGGCAATGACCCGGATGGGCGTCGAAATCTGACGTTGCCTGATGCAGCAGGAGACGCGCAACTCGTCGTCCCCAGAGTCTGCCGGGCTAAGCCGTGTAGCTTGGTGATCGTCTCACACGGGCGCGGCGGGCTGGCGAGCGCTGGTATCCAACATGCACCATTTGACAGCTTGCTGGACGCCATCGACGCGCAGGGCTTCGTGCTACTGCTCAGCCGGGCCAAGCACCTGGGGCAACACGGCGGCGCTGTCTTCCATCCAGCGCAGTGGCGCTAGTGGCCGGACGGGTCAACTTGCAAGACGCGGTGAGGTCATCAGTGAACCGGGGCAAAAGTATTACCGACGCTTACGGCTCGGCGTCCCTTCAAGCATCTGATCCGGTCGATTATTTCCAGCACTTTACCCACAGGCGCACGCCGCTGATGGTGGTGGTCAGCCCGCAAGACACCGTGGTCAGCAGCGCAAAGAATGGCGGTCGCCTGGCTCACTTGGCCCGCGCCGCTGGGGCCAGCCTCCAGTTGGTACAAGTCAGCAGCCAGCACCTCACGTACGGCTACGTGAATGCCGAAGTGGGACGGCAGATCGGGGCGTTCTTTTTGCAACACCGCTGAGTCGTCCAAACCGATTCAGTTCACGTAACCGCGTCACATTTTTAATTCTGCCCTGCACCATGACCGCCGAGGAGAACCATCAACTCGGCGGTTCTGCGTTGCCCTTGAGGTTGGCCTGAATATTGGGCAGGTGCAGCTTCACCGTTAAGCCATGAGGTGAAGTGGACGCCAGCTCCACCGTGCCGCCGTGAACCTCCGCGACACGCTGCACAATGGCCAGGCCCAGGCCACTCCCGCTCTCACGGGTGCCAGGCACACGGTAAAAGGCCTCCATCAAGCGGGGCAGCACTTCCGGCGGCACACCGGGGCCAGCGTCGCTGACCGACAAAACGATCTGCTGAGCGGCAGTGGATAAGCCCACGGTGGCTGTCGCTGCGGGCGCGTATTTATTGACGTTGATCAATAGATTGATCAGGACCTGACTGATCAACGCTTGACTTCCGGAAAACAGCAGGTGGGCCGGGCCGCAGTAGGCCGCGCCGTGTTGCTGGGCCAGTGCACCGCTGATCTCGGCCAGGTCGAACATCTCATGCTCGGCACTGTTCTCGCGGGAGAGCAGCAGCAGCGCCCCCGTCAGGGCGGTGAGCCGCTCGACTTGCTGGTCGACCGTCGCGATCAGTTCGGCGTCACTGATCCAGCCTTGGGCGTTGGCGTCCACCTGCGCCCGAAGCGCCGCAAGTGGCGTGCGGAACTCGTGGGAGGCATGGCGCACGAATTCCGTTTCACGCTGCCGAAAGGCCGAGAGCCGCTGGAGCATGGTGTTGAAGCTGCGGGCCAGTCCGGCGATTTCGACTTGCTCTTGCGGCGCGTCCACCCGTTCATCCAGTTGTCCGGATTGCGCCACCCGTTCGGCGGCCCGCGAGAGATCACTGATGGGCCGCACCATGCTCCGGCTCACCAGCAGCGCCGCTGCCACACCCAGCAGCGACATCACCACCACCGACAGCGTGACGGTGGCCAGATAAGCGGCCAGGCCCTGATGGTAGGACCGCAGCGGAATACTGGCCTGTAAGAGTGTGCCTGCTCCCAGATCCGGCACCGCGAGTTGCTGGGTCAACCACTCGTCGCTGTGCTTGTCGTCGTCGCCGTGCTTGGTGGCGGTCTGGGGAAAGGGACCGCCGTATTCCTGAATCACCTTTTCACGCCGGATCAAGCGGGCGCGGATACCGTTCTCGTTGGGCAGGTAGGTCGGGGCGTCTCCCTCAGCGCGGTCATGGGCCAGCGCGGCAAGGTAGGTACTCAGGTCGTTGCGCAGGGCCGCATTGGCGGTCTGGCGAAAAGTCAGGAAACCGAAAAAGCCCTGAGCCAACAGTGCGCCCGTGACAATCAGAGCGATCAGCAGCGCCAGTCGGACGCCCAACTTCATGGTCGGCGCTCCAGATTCGCCAGGCCCAGTTGGTAGCCGCGCTGAACCGTCTGGATCACCTCGGGACTGAGTTTGGCCCGCAGATGGTGAACGCAGACTTTGACCACGCCGAGGTCGCTGGCCCGCTCACCCCACACCACATCCAGCAACTCCTCTGCCGAAAAGACCCGCCCCGGTGCGCGGGCCAGACGTTCCAGCACATCGTATTCCCGCAGGCTCAGGGTGACGGTGCGGCCCTCCCAGTGGACCTGCCGCGCTGCCAGATCGAGCGACAGTGAGCCGTAGCTCAGCAGATCGGTCTTGGCCTCGCTGACCCGCCGCAGCAGCGCCCGAACGCGGGACAGCAGTTCAGAGAGATGAAACGGCTTGGTCAGGTAATCGTCGCCGCCGAGGTCCAGTCCCTCCAAGCGGTCATTCAGGCTGTCGCGGGCCGTCAGGAACAGCAGGCTTCCCCGGTAACCCGCCGCCCGCATCTCACGGGCCAGCACAAAACCGCCGGATTCGTCTTCGGGGAGTTGCACATCCAGCACCGCCAGATCGGGCTCCAGGGTCAGCAGGGCGGCCCGCGCCTGGGTCAGATCAGCGGCGTAATTTACCGCGTAGCCTTGTGCGGCCAGCGCCCGCCGCAGCGGTAAGGCAATCGCCTCCTCGTCCTCCACCAGCAAGATCAGCACTTTGTCTTCCTGATACGCATATCTTGGCTGTTCACCTGTTCAGCATGCGCGTTTGGGGTTACGACTGGGTTAAACGTGAGGGTTAAGCGTAACCAGACCATAACCGACTCGCCTTACGGTTGATCCCGTTAAGACCATCAAGGAGACGAGATGAAGAACTGGATTTTACGTTACTGGCTGCTGATTCTGGGTCTGCTGCCGCTGCCGCTCCTGGCGCTCCGGGCCTCTCAGGGCGGCGCGTTTGAGATCATCAACCCGGCAGGCACCCTTTCCACGCTGGCGTTTGTGGGCTGCCTGTCGTGCACCCCGCTGCATCTGCTGATTCGCCAGGCCTGGCTGCTCAAACTCAAGCGCCCTCTGGGGGTATTGGCCTTCGGCTACGGCGCACTGCATTTTCTGGCCTACGCCGTGGATCTGGGCACCCTCCAGGACACCGTGACCGAAACCCTCCGTAGGCCCTCGTATGTGTGGGGTACGGCGGCCCTGCTGGTGATGCTGCCGCTGGCCCTGACCTCCAACAAAGCGGCGATGAAACTGCTCAAGCGCAACTGGAAGCGCCTTCAGCAAGCCTCATATGCGGTAGTGGGCCTGCTGATCGCCCACCTGCTGCTGCTGCCGCACATCAAAGCCGAGTACCAACTCTTCGCCCTGGTCTTGCTGGCGGGGCTGCTGCTGCGTCTCCCTCCCATGCGCCGCCTGCTGAACCAACGCTCGCTCACCTTCAAGTTGCCGACCCGCAACTGAAGTGTAGCTGTGCCGTTAAGGAGAAAAGTTATGTTCAAGTCTTCACAGACCGACCAGAGACAGGAAGCTGACCTGGGCCGCCGCGACGCCCTGCGCGTGATCGGCTGCTTGCTGTGTGCCGCTGCCGTGCCCGGCGTCTCGTCGAAGGCTCAGGCCCAGTCGCTGGGTGCGCCTCTCAACATTCTTAGGCCTTCTGAGGCGCTGGCCGCTGACGGGTTCAAGCTGATGTCGGTGGCGGGTGATCCGGCGATTTTGTATGCCAGCAAAACGCCGGTAGCGGACGGCGTGCAGCGGGGTCAGGTCTGGCTGACCGTCTATTCCCGGATCTGTTCGCACCGCAGCACCGTCGTGATTGATCCGCCGCGAAATCAGGTCATGACCTGCCCCAAACATCATCAGGCTTACGACCTCGCCACTGGTCAGCCGACTGGATACGTCCACCGTACTTCAGACCCGCTGGCCCAGTACAGTCTTCAGGTAAGGCCCGATCAGTCGGTCTGGATCACTGGAATGATTCGCCCGCAAGCAGGGTGAAATGCGCTTGACCACTGCTCTACCGCCTCGGCGCAGACTGCGCGGCATGACAAGGTTGACTCCATTTCGTTGGACTCAGGTGCAGCAGTGGCGGCGCGAGATTGTACGGGCGGGTCAGCAGGTTAATTAAAATTTAAAGTGCAACTGGACTGAACCGACGACGGGGGGAACCTCTTCTTGACAAGCTCACCCTTGAGATCTATAAATTAATGAAGTCAATTAAAAAAGGGGGTGCTCGAATCGGAGTGCAGTGGTCTGGAAGCCAGAGAGAACACAACCGGCAACAGTTGTTGTGGCAATTTCTCGAACACGGCGCACTTTCGCGGGGTGGACTGGCCGGGCGCACCGGCCTGTCTGCCGTGACCGTCAACCTCATCACCAGGGCACTTGAAGACCAGGGCTTGATCATCGAAATCGGAAAAACGGAAGGCGCAGCGGGGCGTCCGGCCAGCATCCTCGATCTGCACCCGCAGCTGGGGACCCTTGTTGGTATCGACTGTCAGCCTGGAGAAATTCATCTCCTGACGGGTGACATCCGGGGGCATCAGCGCCAGAGGACGCTCCTACAGGCTTTCCGCTCTGAGGAGCTGCATGCTCAGCTCATGGCGGAGGTTGCCGAACTGCTGCGCTCAGCACCGCACGGTCCGGTGAGGCACATCACCGTCAGTGTCCCTGCGCCAGTCTCGGGCGCTGGCCAGATGGGAGAACCCAACTCGCTGCCTCAACTCGACCTCGCTCCGCTTCAGGAGGTCGCCGCACGCAGCGGTGCGGACATCGTGCTGGAAAACGACGCCAACCTCTGGGCGCTTGCCGAAAAATATGACGGTGCGGCCAGCGACGAGGACGACTTCATGGTGCTGGTGCAGCGCCGCAGCGGCATCGGCCTGGGGCTCTACCTCGGCGGCACCGTGTACCGGGGAACGAACGGAATGGCCGGCGAACTGGCGCTGGCCCGCTGGCCTCATCAGGCGTGGCCCACCCCAATCGAACAATTGCCCGAGGCCCTCAAGCAAGCAGCCCTCGCTTACCTCGTGGGCGCGGTGGCGGCCTCGCTCGATCTGCGGCTGGTTATCGTCACCGACGACGCTCAGTCCAGCGGCCAGGACATCATTCAGTCACTGCAGCACCTTGCCCCACAACTCTGCGTAGTCCGTTCACACCTGGGCCCGAGCGGCTCGGTGCTCGGCGCTTTGACGGCCAGCCGGTTGCGGTATGCCGCTTCACTTCTCTCGTCCAGCGCCGCCCCAGCCTTGTCTCTAAATTCAGCGCCGGAGTCGTCCCTGCTGGCGCTCTCCCCCACTCACCTTTACCGGAGGTTGTCATGAAACGAATGATTCTCGGTCTGTCACTGCTGCTGTCCTCTGCCTCCACGGTCTACGCCGCTCCCGTGACCCTACACGCCCTCTTTATGAAACAGGCCGCCTACAGCGAAGCCAACATCAAGGACATGACCAAGGCGTTCGAGGCCAAGAATCCCGGCGTCAAGATCAACCTCGAATTTGTTCCGTATGAGGGGCTGCACGACAAGATCGTCAGTTCCGCCTCGGCCGGAAGCAACGGCTACGACGTAGTGCTCTTCGACGTGATCTGGCCCACCGAGTTCGCCAAGAACGGCTTTCTGACCGACGTGACCAGCCGCATTCCCGCCGCCGACAACAGCCGCGTGTTTTCAGGTGCCTGGACGACGGTGACCGCTGACAGCAAGCGTTACGGCATGCCCTGGATTCTGGACACCAAGTACCTCTTCTACAACAAAGACATGCTCAAGAAAGCGGGCATCGCCGCGCCGCCCAAAACCTGGGAAGAACTGCAAAAGCAGGCCGCCATCATCAAGGCCAAGAAGCTGGTGGAATACCCCATTGTCTGGAGCTGGAGTCAGGCCGAGGCGCTGATCTGCGACTACACCACGCTGCTTTCCGCTTACGGCGGGCAGTTCTATACAGGCGGCAAACCGGCCTTCAATACCGGCGGCGGTCTCAAAGCTCTCCAGTACATGACTGGTTCGCTCAAGAGCGGCCTGAGCAATCCCAACAGCACCGAGTACCTCGAAGAAGATGTCCGCAAGGTCTTCTCCGACGGCAAGGCGGCCTTTGCCCTGAACTGGACTTACATGTACGCCATGGCCAACGATCCCAAGCAGTCGAAGGTCGCCGGTAACGTGGGCATCGTTCCGGCACCGGGCGTCGCCGGAGTGAGTCAGGCCAGCGCCATGAACGGCAGCATGGGCCTGGGGATTCCGACCGGCAGCCCCCATAAGGACGAAGCCTGGAAGTTCATTCAGTATTTGACCTCCGCTCCGGCGCAGGAGCAGTTCGCTACCCTGAGCCTCCCGATCTGGAAAGCCAGCTACAGCAAGCCCGCCGTGGTCAAGGGGCAAGCCGATCTGGTGAAGGCGGCCAATACCTCGCTGAACCTGATGTTCCCGCGCCCCACCATCGCCCAGTACCCTCAGCTCAGCACGCTGCTCCAGACCTCGCTGCAAAAAGCCCTCCTGGGCAGCCAGACGCCCGCACAGGCCCTTGATTCGGCGGCCAAGGCTGCCAGCCGCTTCCGCTGATGACGCGCGGCCAGCGGGCATCCCCGGCGGCGGGTCAAGGCTGGCCTTTCCTGCTTCCGCTGCTGCTCATTTTGCTGTGCGTGATCGGCTATCCACTGATCCGCACCCTCTATCTCAGCTTCACCGACGCCAGTTTGAACGCGCTGGGCATCCGGCCCGCGTGGCTGGGCTGGGACAATTACGTCTACGCCCTGACCAGCCCGGACTTTCTCTCGTCGCTGTGGCACAGCACCTATTTCACCGTCGTCTCGGTGGCCCTGGAAGTGGTGATCGGCGTGCTGGTGGCCCTGCTGCTCAATCAGAAGTTTCGCGGACAGGCTTTTGCGCGCGCGCTGCTGATCTTGCCGTGGGCCATCCCGACCATCGTGAACGCGACCATGTGGCGCTGGATCTATAACCCGGAATACGGTGCACTCAATGCCCTGCTGACCCAGACCGGCTTGATGGGTGATTACCGCTCGTGGCTCGGCTCACCGTCCTCCGCCATGAACATGGTGATTCTGGCCGACGTCTGGAAGAACTATTCGCTGGTGGCCCTCATCGCGCTGGCAGCCCTCCAGAGCGTTCCCGACGAGATCTACGAAGCGGCAGCGCTGGACGGCGTGCCCATCTGGACGCGCTTCTGGCGGCTGACCTTGCCGTTTATCCTCGGCCCTCTCAGCGTGGCCGTGGTGCTGCGCACCATCGAAGCGTTCAAGGTCTTCGACATCATCTACGTCATGACGCGCGGCGGCCCGGCAGACGCGACCAAGACGGCCTCGTTCTCGGTTTATCAGGAGGCTTTCACCTACCTGCAAGCGGGCAGCGGCGCGGCCTACGCCAACGTGATGGTTCTGATCAGCGCCCTGCTGATCGCCGGTTACCTGCTATTGATGAAGCGCCAGAGGGCCGCTTGAAACGCACGCCCCTCCAGAGCGGGCTGCTTTACCTGGGCGTCTTCGTGTTCGCCGCCAGCGTCTTGCTGCCGGTGGCCTGGATGCTGATCAGCAGCGTGATGCCCGCCAGCGAACTGACCGTCAAACCGCTGCGCTGGTGGCCCCAGCACGCCGACTGGAGCCGCTACCGGCTGCTGCTGACCCTCGGCGAGAACACCCCCGGCCAAACGTTTCTTTATGCCCTGCGAAACAGCGCGGCGGTGGCCATGACAACCACCCTCTTGGCTTTGCTGGTGGGCATTCCGGCGGCCTACGCCCTCTCGCGGTTTCCACGCGGCAAGGACTGGATTTTGTCGAGTGTGGTGGCCACTTACATGCTGCCCCCGGTGGCCCTGCTCTTACCGCTCTACCAGATGCTGGCGCGGCTGGGGCTGCTCAACACCGTCTGGGGGCTGATTCTGGTCTACTGCTGCATCATCATGCCGTTCGCCACCTGGCTGCTGAAGTCGAATTTCGACACGGTGCCCCCAGAGATCGAGGAGTCCGGCCTGGTCGATGGGCTGAGCCGCTTCGGGGTGATGACCCGCATCACCGTTCCACTGGCCCTGCCTGGCGTGGTGACCACCGCGATTTTCGCCATCCTGCTGGCCTGGGACGAATTTTTCTTTGCCCTGCTCTTTACCAACGGTCTGGCAGCCAAGACCTTACCGGTCGCCATCTCGGACTTCACGGCGGGGCGGGCTACCGATTACGGCCTGATCATGACGGCTGGGGTGCTGGCCGCCCTGCCGCCGGTGCTGATTGCCGTAGCGCTGCAACGTGGCCTGCTGGCTGGCCTGACGTCGGGAGGCGTCAAAGGATGACTGTTATGCACACCCCAACGTCCACTGATGCACCAAGCGGTCTCGACCTGATCCGCTGGGAACAATCACGTCAAGTCGCCGACGCCCACGCCACCTGGAACGACCCGGCGCAGCAGCACCAGGCGCAGCAGATCGCCGAGGCGCTGCGTCAGCCTGGGGCGTCTCTGCTCCTGCTGGGAATGGGGGCCAGCCACCACGCCAATTCGGCGGCGTTGGCCGCTTACCGTAGCGTGGGCATCACCGCGCTGGCCCTATCGCTCGACGAAGCCCTAAGCATGCCCCTGCCGCCCAGCGCAGCGCAGGTCACCTTACTGGTCAGCCAGTCCGGCGAGTCCGGCGAACTCCGCACGTTTCTAGAAGCGGCCAGCACTGATCGCGGGCCGACCTTTGGGCTAAGTCTGAGTCCTGACAGCTACCTAGTCCGCCAGCTGCCCAGCCTCGTTGCTGCCGGTGGACCGGAAGTGGGTTTTGCGGCCACCCGGTCTTACCTGCTGACTCTGGTGCTTCACAGGCTGATCTTGCGGGCCTACTCGCCAGAGGCGGCACATACCGACCTGCCAGCACTGGACGGCGAGGCCCTGGACTTCAGCCGCTTTGGGCAGGTGCGGTCGATGGTGTTTGCTGGTTCAGGGGCTCTGGCGGGTCTGGCGGCTATGGCGGCCCTCGGCACCATCGAACTCGGGCGCTTTCCAGCGCTGCACTACGACCTGGGACAGCTGCGGCATGGGCCGCTGGAACTGCTGACGCCCGAGACGGGCATCGTCCTGCTGCGCCGCTCAGACGAAACCGATTACGAGCGCCAGACAGCCGAATCCATTTTGAAGGCCGCTCAGGCCGCTGGCTGTCTGTCACTGTCCCTGGTGGCCGAGGTCTCAGCGCTGCCCCTGGGCCTCCTCACGGCTCCACTCAAGCTGTGTCTGCCGGTGCAGCAACTGGTGATTGATCTTGCCCTTCAGCGCGTTGAGCGGGTTGGTGAGCCGGTGCGAAGTTCGAAGGTGACCCGGTAATGTCCGGCGTGGAAACCGTAGCCGTCGCCGCCGACCTTCACAATGTAGCCACCATTGGCCTTGACCTGGGCGGAACCAAACTCGCGGCCGGGCTGGTCAGGAACGGCAAGGTGCTTCGGCGACTCGAAACGCCGACGCCCCTGCACCTCGGCCCTTTACTCGATACCATCGAAAGCATGGTCAGCGACCTACAGGGCAGCGAGCAGCTGGCCATCGGTCTGGGTGTACCGGGTCCAGTGGTCAACGGTGAAACGACGTTCTTCTCGAATCTTCAAGGCCTGAACGACTCCAAGATCGAACAGGTGCTCGCTCAGCGTCTGGGGAGGCCAGTGGCTTTCGAAAACGACGCTAATCTCGCGGCGCTGGCCGAATCACGCTACGGCAGTGCACGCGGAACCCAGCACAGCGTCTACCTCACCTGGTCAACAGGGATAGGCTGCGGACTGATCCTGAATGGTGAGATTTTTTCCGGACGCACCGGTATGGCCGGTGAAGTCGGTCACACCCGAATGGGCTTCTCCGGCACCATGGACGGCAGCGGCACGCTCGGCACCCTTGAAGCTCAGGCCTGCGGCGCGGCACTGGCCCGGGACGCCAGCTTTGTGTACGGTCAGCCGACAAGTGTTCCGGCGATCTTTGAGAAGATGGCGGGCGGCGACGAGCGGGCAACGGACCTGATCAGAAACGCGGCGGCGTACCTGGGCCGCTTTCTCCATAACCTGCAATTGTTGCTCGATCCGGAAGTGGTGGTGCTCGGCGGAGGATTGATGACGCAGGCCAGTCTGCTGCTGCCAATGATCGAGACCGAACGCCGCAGAACTCGGGCGCTGCACGATTTCACGCCCTTGCGACTTTCGCATTTAGGTCCAGATGCTGGAATCGTGGGCGCCGCTGAATTCGCGTGTCAGGGCGACCACCAAGTCAGGGGGCGCTAAAGGGATTGCGTTCCCTTGTTGATATGAGCCTCTTGCCCTCAGCAAAGGAAGCAGGCGAGTTGCGGGCAAACAGATCTGCTTGGTGATGGAAGGAACAAAGACAAGAGCAAACGGGAAAAGACCCCATAAACGACCGCCAAAGCGGGTGCAAGGGCCTTTGAATTGGGCAAGCGCAGGCGTTAGCAGCAGCCACCCACTTCCCACAGACACTTGCCTGAGAAGTCGGCAGACACATCCATTGGAAGGTCATTCAGCAGCGTCGTCCAGTCGAACGGCTTCACCAGACGCATTGGAAGCGTAAGCGGCCTGAACCACCCTCAGGGCAGCGTAGCCGTCTTGCCAGGTCGCCCGGCCCGCGCCGCTTCCAGCGCAGACCTGAATAAAGTCGTCCAGCATCTTGGCGTTCAGGTCTTCGCCGTAGCCTGCCCACTGGTACGTGCCCTGCGTGACATTGAGGTGATCGGCGAACACATCGAGGCTGAGCATTCCCCGACTGGCCGTGACGTCCAGGCGCAGCTGTCCCCAGCGGGGATAACCTTGGGGGCGGCTCCAAGAGCAGTCGATAGTGGCGCTGGCCCCTGAAGCCAGGCGCAGGGTAATCAGCCCTGCAGCGTCAATGTCGGCGTGCTCCGGCAACACCCACTGCGGCACCGGGCGCAGCTGAGCGTAGACCTCAGTAGGGCGCTCCCCGACAAAACGCAGCAGATCAGCCAGATGCACGATGTGATCCATACCTGCTCCGCCGCCCGCTTGGGACGGGTCGCCGAACCACGGCTGCTCGTGATCGGGCGCGACGCTGTGATTGACGCCGCTGTAGGCCAAAACCTTACCGAGCTGACCCGCCCGCAGTTGCTCGGCGAGCGAGAGCGCCGCAGACGAAAACCGCGCCGGAAAGGCCGTGACAAACTGAACGCCCGCCGCTTCACAGGCCCGCCTCATGGCCTGAGCGTCGGCTTCGTTGGTGGCAATCGGCTTTTCGCAAAGCACGTGTGCGCCGCTGGCCGCCGCCAACTGCACCGGCCCTAGGCGCTTGGTGTTCACGGTGCAGACGATGACCCCGTGCGGACTGAGGGCCATGATTTCAGCGGCAGTCCTCTGCATTAAGCCGGTGCGCTGGGCAAACTCCTGAGCAACGTTTGGGTCATCCTCGGTGAATCCCAGTACCTCGGTGTCCTCCCGCTGTGAGAGCAGCGCGGCGTAGTGCTGGGCATGGACATGGGCGGCTCCCAGAAAGGCGATTCGGATCTTCATTTCCACCTCTGCGGCTTAACCGCTTTGCCGCTGTCCACCGACTGCTGAACAGCCTGACCCAGCGCCACGGCGGCCACCGCGTCGTCTGCACTGACCAAGAACGGCGTGCCGCCGCGCAGCGCCGCGTAGGCGTGACTGAGTTGATCACCGTAAGGATCGCCGTCCAAGGCAGGCAGCGTAGCGCCGAGTTGTCCCAGCAAAAGCGCTGGGCCATGCCGCCGCAGGGGAGCGGGGGCGTCAGAATTCCACTCTGCGGTTCCCAGCGTGCCCGCCACGTCCAGAGCTGTTCGGAAAACCCCTTCCGGCGCGGCCCAGCCTGCTTCGACGAGGCTGATGGCTCCCCCACTGTGGCTCAGCGTGGCCTGAACCATGACTTTGCCCGCCTGCCGGGTTTGGACGGCGTAGACCCGCTCCACATCGCCGGCGATCCAGCGGGCGTAATCCAGATCATGCACCATCAAGTCCATCGGCACGCCGCCGCTTTTTTCTTCATGCAGCAGCCAACTGCCCACCGTGGGCGGCGTGCTGACCCGGCTGAGGCGCAGCACGCGGGGTGCGCCGAAATCACCGCGCTCAAACCGCGCCTTGACCGCTCTGTACTGCGGGAAAAACCTCAGCACGTGCGCGACGAACAGCCGGACGCCGTTGGCCTCGCAGGCCCGCTGCATCTCCAGAGCGTCGGCAACACTCAGGGCCGCCGGCTTCTCGCAGATCACGTGGCACTCGGCCTCGGCGGCGGCCAGCGTCAATTCCCGGTGGGTGGGCGTCGGCGTACACACATCGACGACGTCCACCGCTGCCAGAAGGTCTTGAAGAGTGTCGTAGCCTTTCAGCCCGTGACGCTCACCCAAGGCCTTAGCGTGGCCGTCCAGCGCGAGGTTGGCCACGAGTGCGCCGGGGACGCGTTTCCAGGCCTCGGCGTGGGTCTGTCCCATCAGGCCAGCGCCGATCAGCCCGACCCTAAGGGTGCGCGGAGGGCGCGGCGCTTGCCCGGTCATTTCAGCGCCCCGCTGGTGATGCCGCTGACCAGTTGACGCGAGAAGACGGCGTAGAGCAACACCACCGGCACAATGGCCAGGGTGAGCGCGGCCAGTACCGCGTTGTAATCGTTGACGAACTGTCCCAAAAAGGCGCTGGCCCCCAGCACGATGGTTTTGGTCTGCTCACCGGGAGCCAGAATCAGGGGAAACCATAAGTCGTTCCAGATCGGCACCATGCTGATGGCCGTGACTGCGCCGAGCGCCGGACGGATCAGCGGCAAGATCAAGCTGTAAATGCGGTATTCGCTGGCCCCGTCGATCCGGGCCGCTTCCTTGAGGTCTCTGGGAACGCCGCGCATAAAGGAGCTGAGGATAAACACCGCCAGGGGAATGCCCTGCGCCGTGTAGACCAAGATCAGGGCCCAGAGTGTGTTGACCAGGTGGAACTTGACCATCAAGTCGAGGATGCCCACCGTGCCCAGCCGGATCGGAACCATGATGCCGATCGAGAGGTACAGCGCCAGCACAGTATTGAGCCGGAACGTGTACTCACTGAGGGCAAAGGCCGCCATGCTGCTCACCAACAAAATCAGGGCCAGCGAGCCGAGTGTCACGGTGAGACTGTTCAGAAAGTAAAGCGGGAAGTTGGCCGACTCGGTCAGTGTTTTGTAGCCGTCCAAGGTAAACGTCTCGGAGGTGGGCAGCGCGAACGGGTGCGCGAAAATCGTGGAGCGGTTCTTGAATGAATTCATGATGATCAGCACCGTGGGAAACACGGCAATCAAGCTGTAGATCATCAGGCCGAGGTGGGCAAACACCTGTGGTGGCCGCTTTTTCTGGGTCTGGATCACAGCGTCACCTCGGTCATGCGCCGCTGCCAGCCGAGCAGGTAAATCAGCAGCCCCACCAAGATCACGGCGAGCATCACGCCGGCCACCGCAGCGCCCATGTACGGATCGCCGGCCTGCAACTGATAGCCGAAAAAGGTTCGGTAAAACAATGTTCCCAAAATGTCCGAGGCGAAGTTCGGCCCGGCGAGTGCGCCCTGGACGGCGTAGATCAGATCGAAGGCGTTGAAGTTGCCGACAAAGGTCAGCACGCTGACGATCCCCACTGTGGGCAAAATCAGCGGCAACTGAATGCGGCGAAACACCGTCCATGTTCCGGCTCCGTCAAGCCGGGCGGCTTCGTAAAGCTCTTCGGGAATGCGGACAAGCGCGGCCAGAAAGAGCAGCATGGGAATGCCGATGTTTTGCCAGACGCTGATCAGGGAGAGCGTCCCCAGCGCCGTGGAGGCCAGGCCCAGCCAGGGCAGGTCTAAAGCCTCCAAGTGAAGCGGCTCAAGCAAACTGCGCTGCACGCCCCAGACGGGATTGAGGATCAGTTTCCAGGCAAAACCCACGATCACCACCGAAAGAACCGTGGGCGTGAAGATCAGCGTCCGGTAAAGGGGCGTGCCGCGCAGCTTCAAGCTGAGCAAAACGGCCAACAGCAGCCCGACTGGATTTTGCACCAGCATGTGGACGACGAAGAAGATGAAGTTATTTTTGAGGGCATTGAACAGCGGCTGGGCGTACAGCTCACTGCCCAGCAGCTTCTGGTAATTGGCCACGCCGACGAATGTCTGCACGCCGTCCACGCTGCTGTTCAAGGAAAGCCACAGCGAGGCCAGAATCGGGTAAATCATGATGACGCTGTAAATCAAGACGGCGGGCGCGAGGAACACCACCAGATGCAGTGGGAATGTTCGGCGGCGCGGGCGCGGGGCGCGGGACGGCTTGAGATCGGAAGTGAGCATTCGCCTCCTTGAGACTTGGAGAAGTGATCTGGCGGCGCAGGTTGAGCGGGCGGCACTGAACCGGGCCGTTCAAGACAACAAGCTGAAACACCAGGGCTTCCGAGTGTTCCAGCTTGAATCGGTGGGGAGCGCAAGTCAGGTCAAGGCCTGCGCAAAGACGCTGAGATCACTTGCCTTTCTGGGGGCCGTACCAAGACGCGAGGTTCTTTTGCACCATGTCGGCAGCGGCCTGGGCGCTCAGGCTGCCGTTCAGGAGCTGAGAGCTGGCGTTCCAGAGATCATTTTCGTTGTTGGGATTGGCGTTGCGCGAGAGAATCTGGTACGAGGAGCGGAAGCTCTTGCCGCACTGGTTGCGCCAGTTCAAGAACTCCTGAGCCACCGGATCTTTCAGGGTGTATTTGACGTTGGCCAGTGGGAAAAATCCTGGCAGGGCGTTGGCGTACAAGCTGGCGAACACGTCAGAGGCCACCCAATTGAGAAACGTCTTGGCGGACTCCTGATTTTTGCTGGCCGCGTTGATACCCATCGCGATGTCGGGCTGGTCGCTGATGACGCACTTCTGGCCGTTGATGCTGTACGGCGCAAAAGCCCCCAGCTCCATGTCGGGATTCATCTGGCGGAAGGTGCCGATATCCCAGCTGCCTGACGGATAGACCGCGCCGCGCCCCTGCGAAAAGAGGTTTTGCGCGTCTGGATAAGCCAGGGCCTGATAGCCGGGAGCCAGGTAAGGCTTCCATTTGGCCAGCGAAGTGAAAGCCGTCAAAAAGCCGCCTTTGTTGTACTGCGCTTTGCCGGAAATCAGTCCCTTGCGCCCCGTTTCGCCGCTCCAAGCGGTCGGCCCGATGTTCTGGTAGCCCATGGTCGCCGATTCCCACTGATCCTTGGTGCCCATCACCAGCGGCACGTACTTGCCATTTTGCTTGATTTTGTCCAGAGCCGCCAGGAACGCCGCTTCGGTCTTCGGAACACTCAGGCCGAGGTCACTGAACGCTTTTTTGTTGTACAGAAAGCCGTGAATCACCGACGCCATCGGCACGCAGAAGGTGGTCTTCCCATCGTCAGTCGACCAAGCCGCTTTGGAGACCGTATCGAAGTTCTTGATGCCCGGCAGGCTGTTGAGGTTGGTGAGCTGCTTGGCTTTGTAGAGTTCGAGACTCTGATCAAATGGGCGGCAGGTGATTAGGTCGCCCGCCGTGCCAGCCTTGATTTTGGCGGCCAGCACGGCGTTGTACTCGGTCGGAGCGCTGGGCGCAAACACCACATGAATGTCCGGATGCTGCTTTTCGAAGGCCGGAATAATGACGTCCCGCCAAATCTTGATGTCATCATTTCGCCAACTTTCGATGGTCAGGGTGGTTTTTTGAGCTTGGGCCAACCCAGCGCCTAGGGCAAGCAGAGAAGCAGTCAATAAAATCCCTTTCATAGCGACCTCCTAGAAAACAGCACCCATGGATTTTTGGTCAAATCCTACGGCAATGCAGCGCCATTCGTTTTGATGAGTCTGTGCTCTTAGATATACCGGTAGACGCCACCATTGTCAATTCGCGCTGTGCCAAGAACTTCAGGCATGCAAAGTCATTTCACCGCTTTTGCAGTTTCTTCAGGCAGCGAATTTTTGGTAGACTTGAATGTCTCGGTGGTCTGCTGTGTGCAAACTGGACGATCCTGATTGGAAGCCACTGATTCGCCTAACATGCTTCCAGAAGGCGGCCCTCCTCCGCGTGGATTGGTCGGCGCAGTGAACGTGCTCAAGGGGCTCAGACCTTCCAAGTCTGGATCTGCGTTTGGCAGTCTTGGACGCGCAAGCCTTCAGACGAACCGCTATCTTGGAGTTGCTCACATCACGAAACAGTTCGACTTCAGGAGGCCGACATGAACGAGGATCACCGAACCGTCTTGCCTTACGGCGCATGGCCTTCACCCATCACCGCCGACGCCATCACTGCTGGGAGCGTGGGGCTGGGCGGCGTCACGGTGGACGGGCCGGACGTGTACTGGCTTGAAAGCCGCTCCAATGAAGGCGGACGCAGCGTGCTGGTACGCCTCACGCCGGACGCAGCCGCCAGCGACGTCACGCCGCCGCCGTTCAATATCCGCAGCCGGGTTCACGAGTATGGCGGGCGCTGCCACGCTGTTCAGGACGGCACCGTCTATTTCAGCCACTTCGCCGACAACCGGCTTTACCAGCAGGTACAGGGTAAAAAGCCGCAGCCGATCACGCCGGAGTTGGAAGTGCGGTATGCCGATCTGGAAATTGATCTGTCGAGGGGCCGCTTGATCGCCGTCCGCGAAGACCACCGTGAGAATGACCGCGAAGCGCGTAACGAGCTGGTGGCCATCCAACTCGGTGGCCCCAACCTTGAAGGCGGCGTCGTCCTGGCAACTGGCGCGGACTTTTACGCCTCGCCGCGCCTGAGTCCCGACGGCCACCAACTCACCTGGGTGGAATGGAACCATCCGAACATGCCCTGGGACGAAACGCGCTTGATGCTGGCGCACATCGCGGCGGACGGCTCGCTCGGCGGCGTGCAACAGGTGGCGGGCGGCACGAACGAATCGGTGCAGGAGCCGCGCTGGTCGCCCGGTGGCGTGCTGCACTTCGTCTCGGACCGGAGCGGGTGGTGGAATCTCTACCGGCTGAAACCGGACGCGCAGGCCCTTTATCCGCTGGACGCCGAATTCAGCACTCCGCAGTGGCAATTCGGTTCCTCGAACTATGTTTTCCTGGCCGAGGAGCGGTTGATCTGCGCTTATCACCAAAAGGGCCGCACCCACTTGGCGCGTTTAGAACTTCGGGAGAGCGGCTGGCAGCTCAGCGAACTCGCTACGCCCTTCACCTCCGCTGCGGATTTGTATGTTCAAGGCCAGAGTGTGGTGCTGAGAGCGGGCGCACCGGACCGTGCGCCGTGCATTGCCCGTTTGAGTGTCAGCGGCGACGTCGAGATTTTGCATGAATCCTCGACCTTCACCTTGTCGCCTGCCGATTTGAGCGTGCCGGAAGCCGTCGAGTTTCCCACCGAGGGAGCAAAGACGTCCCACGCTTTTTTGTATCTGCCCCGCAACGCTGAGACGCGTGCGCCGGAGGGTGAAAAACCGCCGCTGCTGGTGATGATTCACGGCGGGCCGACCGGGGCCACCGACGCAGTGCTCGATCTCTCGGTGCAGTTCTGGACCAGCCGGGGCGTCGCGGTGCTGGACGTAAATTACGGCGGCTCCACCGGGTTCGGGCGGGCTTATCGGCAGCGGCTCAACGGCGAGTGGGGCGTGGTGGACGTGCAAGACTGCGTGAACGCGGCGCTTTACGTGGCGGAGCGCGGCGACGCCGACATTCACCGGCTGGCGATTACTGGAGGCAGCGCGGGCGGATACACCACCCTGTGTGCGCTGACGTTTTCTGACGTGTTCGCTGCCGGGGCCAGCCACTACGGGGTCAGCGACGCTGAAGCGCTGGCGCAAGACACCCACAAGTTCGAGAGCCGCTACCTCGACAGCATGATCGGTCCCTACCCCCAGGAAAAAGCCCGCTACCAAGCACGTTCACCGATTCATTTCACCGAGCAGCTTAGGCGTCCGGTGGTGTTTTTTCAGGGTCTAGAGGACAAGGTGGTGCCGCCGGATCAGGCGCGGAAGATGTTCGAGGCTGTGCGCTCACGCGGTTTGCCGACGGCATTGGTGGAATTTGAGGGCGAAGGGCACGGATTTCGCCGCGCCGAGAATATCAAGCGGGCACTCGAAGGAGAACTGGAATTTTACGGTCAGGTGTTCGGCTTCACGCCGTCAGGGATCACGCCTGGCCTGGACATTGTCCTGTCACCTTGAGTAGGCCCGCCGCGACCGCTCACCACGTCCGGAACGCCCGTTTCTGGTTGTTGCTTGTCACCGCGCCGCAAGAACTGGTTACGGCGGCTCAATTTTGATGACGGACACCCTCCTTGAGGCGTCGCTATCCTGAGACTTCGGGCAAACGCCGCTCGAAAACTTTTTGAAGTACTACCCAAGCAGCTGCCCTGCCGGTTTCCTCGCCACAATTGGGCGGGGAAAGGTGGGTGGGGCCTGACCGTAGGCCCGGCTGTAGCGTTCCCAACAGACCTGGGCGTCCTCAGTCCTGTTCAGTAAAGTGAGAAGGGAAATGAGCGCCTCATAGGCTTCAAACCGGTTGGGATCTATGGTCAGAATGCGGGTGTAGGCCATCTGGGCGCTCTGCCACTGGCCCGCAGCGGTCTGGATCTCCCCCGTTCTGAACAGCGCACGCAGGGCGAGTTCGCGCAGATAATCACGTTCCAACGCGTACCAGTCGGTAAACGGGTCGTCTTCCAGAAAGTCGCCCCGATACAGCTCCAGCGCCTGCGCGTAGCTGGCGACGGCATCCTCGCCGTGCTGCGTGTCTCCCTGCCGGACCAGCACTTCAAATGCCTGAACGTCTAGGTGAACAGGTATACCCGGCGCAAAACGGTACGCCCCACCATCACGCACCAGCACCTGTGTTCTGTCTCCTTCCGGCGGTTCCAGCACCTGCCGCAGGGCGTTCAGGGTGACGTGCAAGCGGGCCATCACTCGCTGCCCATAGGCCTCGCCGGGCCACAGCACCTCGCACAGTTCTTCCACCGTGACCGGACGGCCCCAGCGGGTAATCAGCAGCTTGAGCAGTTCGTGGGCTTGCCGCCGTTTGAAGTTGCGGGGCGAGAGGATCTGGCCCTGGCGGCGCACCCGGAACGCACCCAGCGTTTCAATCTCCAGCCAGGGCACAGGTGCGGGGTCGGGCCGCCCGGCGTCCAAATCAAGGGCGTGCGCGGCCAACCGGGTCATCCACAGCAGCGGTGCGGCGGCCTCGGTCAGCACCCCAGATGTCAGACTCTTGGAAAATTGGACGGTTTCCACGCCGATGACCTCGCCGCCGTGCCAGACCGGCAGGCAGACGGTCTGCACATCTCTGGGCTGGAGAGAGCAGTTCAGCTCGGCGTGTCCCGAAATCTGCACCAGACCGCGCAGGGCCGGGCAGCGCTCCGGACCGGGGCAGGGGTGAATCTGACCAGGATGGGTTTCCACCGCCGTGCCCTGCCGGGGATGCAGCGCCGCCCGGAGCGCAGAGGTGGCTTTCAGGTTTTCTTCGAGCAGCCCCAGCGCTCGCTCCTGTGGTGTGTGGCCCGATTGTACCCGCCCCAGCGTGCGCTCACTCAGGGAAGTCAGCACCGCGTATAAGCTGGCGGCCAGCAGCGGGGCGATCTGCTCCAGACGCTGCCGCGCCTGCTCCAGTTGTTCACCGTTCTGGGCCGCCAGATTCAATACGCCAATGACCGCGTGAGGCAGAACCAGCGGCACACTGACAAATGCGTGGTAGCCCAGCACCTTGACCCGCACGCGCAGAAAGCGGGGGTCACCCACCAGCTCGCTGCATTCCAGCGCTTCTCGCCCCTGGGCGGCGCGGCCTGGAAAACCTTCGCCGAAGCGGAAGACCGTGCGCTCGAAGAACGCCGAGTGATCCCCCCCGGAATAGCCGCTCAGAAACAGCGTGGTCTGCTGCGGATCGGCCAGAAACAACTCGGCCACGTCCATCCCCGTCGCCCGGCGCAGATCGGCCAGCAAGACCCGCACCACATGGAAAAACTGGCGCGGATCGCTGCTGAGCGTCCCTGCTGTCCAGCTCAGGGTTTGCATGAGTTGGCTGGGCATTCATACAGTATGGACGATGACACCTCAGAAGACTGTTTCATTCCCGTAAAAAGTCGTCAATGCCAGCTCATAGGGATTCCGATTAGAGCGTGTTCAGCGTCCGTGTGCTGGACGCGATTTAATCCGACCAACGGAAGTAGGACAAGGTACTGGTTCTGCGTTGTGGAAGTGCATCCCGCGCTTTTTGCGGGGTGTACTGGAATTAAGCGGAATCAGTATCACAGGGCCGAGGGAACGCGGCCCCACTTCACTCCGCCGTCCTTTTTCACAGGAATCTGGAAACCAAAAAAACCCTCTCGCTATGGAGAGGGAGGAGAGAAAGACCGTTAACTCGGCTTTTCTGCGCCCCGGCGTCCGTAGAACCACCAGTTCAGGCCCAGATTCAGCACGCAGAACACGGCCAGACCGTAGAAAAATCCCTTGACGTTGCCGCTGGCTGCCAGATTAAAACTGATCAGCATGCTGACGATGAACGGTCCGAAGGCAGCGATGGCCGCTGTCCAGCCGATCACGCCCGCGCTGTACGGCGGGTTGAAGATGACGGGCATCTGCCGGAACGTAGACGCGTTGCCGATGCCGCTGAAGAAGAAGATGGCGAGCATGGTGCCCACGAACATCGGGAAGCTGGTCAGATCGGTGGGGGTGACGAAAAAGGTCACCGCAACGGCGGAGATGCCCATGCCGATGGCGCTGATCGACGTGAGAATCGCGCCGCCCGTCTTGTCGGCAATCAAGCCGAACAGGACGCGCACCGCCGAGCCGATCAGCGGCCCCAGGAAGGCGAACTTCAGAGGCAGGGGCGCGTTCTCGAAGCCGCCGTACAGCGTCTTGATCAGCAGCGGAAAAGCGGCGGCCAGCCCACTGAAGGCCCCGAAGGTCATCATGTAGATGCTGGTCATGATCCAGGTGTGCTTGTCCCCGAAGATGGCGAGCTGCTCTTTCATGTTGGCCTTGATCGGTACGTTGCGGATCAGCAGCCAGCTCAGCACGGCAGCGGCAATCAGCCAGGGAATGTAGACCCATGAGGCGTTCTGAAGCCAGATGGTGCTGGTTTTCTCGGCAAAGACCCACTGCTCAGATTTGCTGCCCAGAAACCAGAACAGGTTGACGCCCACCACCCAGGGCGTCAGGAATTGCACCATCGACACGCCAAAATTGCCGATGCCTGCCTGAATACCCAGCGCCGTGCCCTGCATCTTCTTGGGAAAAAACAGGCTGGTGCTGGGCATGAATGAACTGAAATTGCCCCCACCCATGCCCGCCAGGAAGGCCAGCGATAGAAGCACCCAGAAGGGGGTCCCAGGATTCTGTACCGCCAGTCCCCAGCCCACCGCCGGAATCAGCAGGCCCAGCGTGGAGAGGGTCAGCGTGGTACGCGAACCGTAGACCGATACCAAAAACATATGGCGCAAGCGGGTCAGTCCCGCTGACAGTCCTGGCATGGCGGTCAGCCAGAACAGTTGGTCCTTGCTGAGGTTGAAGCCGATGTCGTTCAGGCGCACGACGATGGCCGACACCATGAACCACACTGCGAAGGCCAGCGTAAGGCCGAAGGTGGTCACCCACAGTGTGCGCCAGGCGCGGACCTTGCCCTCCCGCTCCCAGAAGACGGGATCATTGGGCGTCCATTCGGAGAGGTAAGCAGAGGACTGGTGTTTGGAAGATTCGGAGGTGGTCACACAGGCTCCTTGAAATCGCTGCTGGTTGCAACTGTTTTGAGCAGAAGGGATGTTATATAGACTCCGATTGAATCCCGCACAATGTGCGGATTCAATCCGACCAAAGGGAGAATGGGAAAGTACGGGTTCTGCTATATGGACGTGCAGGCGGCGCTTTCCCGACTGTGCGGGAATTTAGCGGAATCCGTATTATTCGCGTGGCTCGCGGGGAATCAGCCGCACCAGCCATAGCGTCAGGGTGGCCAGCAGCGCACTGCTCAGGGCGGCGGGCCACAGCAGGGCATATTCCTTGCCCAGAACGGCGTCCAGCGCCAGCATCAGGATGAACAGTTGAATGCTCCAGAAAATCAGGACGAAGGCCAGCAGCACGCCGACAATCAAGGTGCGCTGGGCATAGCGGGGGCGCGAGGAGCCGGTCAATGCCCTCCTCCTCCCACGGCCCAGATCTCGCCGTCTCGGATCTCCAGCTTGACCAGGCTCAGTCCCCGCTGCGGCGGCCCGGAGATCACGTCACCCGTCCGCGCATTGAAATAGCCCTCGTGGCAGGGGCATTCCAGCACCTTCTCGCGCGGTTCGTAATAGACAGCGCAGCCCAGGTGCGGGCATTTCTGGCCGTAGGAGCTGAAGGTGCCGTCCTCGTGACGCACCAGCAGCGAGTACTGGCCTTTCTGGGGGTATTCGAAGGCGCTGGAGGAGCCGGGTAGGAAGTCCTCCACCTTGCCGAGTCGCAGCGGCGGAACTTCCGGGACGGGCTGCGCGCCCACACTCGCCAGCCCGGCGATCAGTACCGTGCCGACGGCCATGCCTGCGCTGCTCAGGCCCAGGAAGCGGGTAAATTCGCGGCGCGAGACGTAATCGGTGGCGTCCCAGTCCACGCTGAAGTCGGTCTTCCAGTGCGGCGCATGATGCGGACCAGTTTTGGGCGGTTTGGGCGGGGTCATAAGCGGCCTCTCAGGGTCTGAGGCTGTTCCATCGGCAGCAGCTCCAGATGCGCGAAGGGATCGAGGTGGTCAAAGGCGTCCGGCTCAAAGCGGGCGTCCATGTGCGAGATCACGTCCATGTCCAGGCCCATCTCACCGTCGGGCAGCACCAGAAAAACCTTGGTGGTAATCGTCTGCGCGCCAAACTGGAAGGAGTTCTGGGGCTTGCCGCCCCGCCGCGACTGGAATTCCTCCAGCGTGCCATAAAACAGCGCCTCGGAAGGGCACACGCTGGCGCACATGGGTTTCTTGCCCACCGAGGTGCGGTCATAACACATGTCGCACTTGAGCATCTGGTCAATTTCCGGGTAGTAGCGCGGCACGCCGAAGGGGCAGGCGTTGACGCAGTTGGAACAGCCGATACAGCGCGGGGCCTGACTGCTCTGCACCACGCCGTCCTCGGTGCGCTTGATGGCGTCGGCGGGGCAGACGGCGGCGCAGGTGGGCAGATCACAGTGCATGCAGACCATCGGAGCCGTCTGGGTGGACGCGCCGCGCTCGATGTATTCCAGGTGGATCATGCTCTTGCCCTTGTGTGTGTCGCACTCGGAACACGCCTGCATGCACGCCTTGCAGCCGATACAGCGGATGGGATCAACGAAGAATCGGAAATCGCTCATCGGCGCAGCTCCTTACGACGCTCCGCCAGGTTGTAGCCAGCGGGCAGGTTCTTCTCAGTACGGGAACTCAGGAATTGGGTGCGCTCGCCCTCGGCCTGTTCCTCCGGCGAGGCGAGGCGCACACGGCAGGCCGACACCTTGTATTCAGGAATCTTGGAGATGGGGTCCAGCGCACGTTGCGTGAGCAGGTTGGCGCTTTGCTTGCCGCCCCAGTGATAGGCCATGAACACCGTATCGGGCCGGATGGTGTTGACCACATTGGCCTGAATGATGACCTCACCTCGCCGCGTCTGGATCGTCACCCAGTCGTCGGTCTTGATCTTCAATTGCTTCGCCATGCGGGGGTGCAGTTCCAGCTTGGGATGCGGGAACTGATCCACCAGCGGCCCGATGCGCCGGGTCTGCGAGCCGCTGAGATACTGGCTGACCACCCGGCCCGTGGTGAACCAGATTGGATATTCGTCGTCCACGACTTCGGCACTCTCACGCCAGTTGACCGCGTTGAAGTGCGCCTTGCCGTCGGGGTGATAGAACTTGCCGCCCTCGTACAACCGGGGTGTGCCGGGATGACGGTCATCCAGGTGCTCGCTGTGCATGGTGACTTTGCCCTCATCGGTGGTCTGCGGACAGGGCCAGAAAATGCCCTGGGTATCCACGATCTTTTCCCAGGTGATGCCGCTGTAGTCGGCAGTGCCACCACGCGAGGCCAGCCGCAATTCGTTGAAGATTTCCTGGGTGTTGTTGAACTGGAAGTATTTGCCCCGGCCCAAGCGGCCCGCGATATCCAGCAGAATTTCCCAGTCGCGCCTCGCCTCGCCGGGCGGGGTCACGGGCGCGTTGATCTTGATGACGCGGCCCTCGCCACTGGTGGTGGTGCCCTCGTCCTCTTCCTGCAAGCTGCCCGGCAGCACGATGTCGGCGTGTTGAGCGGTCTCCGAGAGGAAGAAGTCGATCACGCTGTAGTGTTCGAGCTTGTTGAGCGCCTCGCGGTTGAAATTGGCATCTGGCAGCGAGACGAGTGGGTTGAAGCAAATGCTCAGCAATCCCTTGATCTTGCCCTCGTGAATCTCGTTGAGGATTTCCTGCGCGGTAATGCCCTTGCCGGGCAGTTCCTCGTCGGTGATGCCCCACACCTCGCAGATGTACTTGCGGTGTTCGGGGTTGGTGATGTCGCGGTTGCCGGGCAACTGATCGCACTTGTGGCCGTGTTCGCGCCCGCCCTGGCCGTTGCCCTGCCCTGTAATCGTGGAGTGGCCGCAGCCCGGCTTGCCGATCTTGCCCGTCGCCAGCGCGAGGTTGGCGCAGGACATCACGTTCTCCACGCCCTTGACCTGATGTTCCAGGCCGCGGGCGTGCAGGATCATGCCGGTCTCGGCCTCGCCGTACCAGCGGGCGGCCTGCTCGATCTTGGCGGCAGGAACCCCGGTAATTTCGGCAGCCCACTTGGGGGTGGCGTCGGCCACTGCGGCGCGGACGTCGCCGAAGCCGGTGGTGTGCGCCTCAATAAATGCCTCGTCGGTCAGACCGTCGCGGATGATGACGTGCAGCATGGACATCAGCAGGGCACTGTCGCTGCCGCAGCGCAGCGGGAGATACAGGTCTGCGGTGCGGGCCATCGGCACCATGCGCGGATCGGCGTAGATGATTTTCGCGCCCTTGTCTCTCGCCCGCCAGATGTAGTCCGTGGTGATCGGAAAGCACTCGGCGATGTTGGTGCCGATGATGAAGATGACCTTGGCCTCGGTGATGTCTTCCCAGTGGTTGCTGGCGCGGTCTATGCCATACGCCTTCTTGTTGCCCGCACCCGCCGAGACCATGCACAGGCGTCCGTTGTAGTCCAGATTGGCCGTTTGCAGCGCCAGCCGGGCGAACTTGCCCACCAGATAACTCTTCTCGTTGGTCAACGAGACGCCCGACAGCATGGCGAAACTGTTCCGGCCGTACTTGGCCTGAATCTCCTGAATCTTGGTGACGGTTTCGCTCAGCGCCTCGTCCCAGGTGATCTGCTGATAGCCGTGCTCGGTGCGGCGCATCGGGTGGAGCAACCTGTCTGGGTGCGAGCCTTGCAGGTAGCGCTTGATGCCCTTGGGGCACAGCTTGCCCTTGTTGAAGGGAAAGTCGTAGCGCGGCTCAAAACCTACAATCGCGTTGTTCTTGACCTTCAACTTGATGCCGCACTGCTGGCCGCAAAAGCAGCAATGGGTGTCCACCAGCGCGTCGTAATCTTCAACGCTGCTGAAGCCGCCGGGCGGCGCGTAGTGCAGCGTGGGGCCGTAGGTGTCCAGAAACTCTTCCTGAGAAAAGGGTGGCTTGACCATTACATGAACTCCTTGCCCGTGGCCCGGAACTGGTTCAGGGTCAGCAGCTTGCGGCGGCAACTGGGGCACAGGTTCTGCCAGTTGCCCACCTGCGAATGGGTGTAATCCAGGCCCAGATCGGGCAGGATGGTTTTAAGGTCATCTTGCTGCATCTGGCTCATGTATTCGGTGTCGCAGCGGGCGCATTTGGCCTGCGGGCCATTGGCTCCGGCGGCTTTGTAGAACCACACGCCAACGTTGGCGATGCGCTGGAAAATGTGGAAGAACTTCCCGAACGGCAGGTACAGCAGCCACAGGTACACGGTGACGGCGTGGGTGGTGGTGATCCAGTAGTAGAACTTGCCGTCCAGGAACAGGTTGGAGGCGGTCAGCATCATGCCGGTCACGGACACCGCGAACAGCAGGATCAGCGGCAGGATGTCGTTGTCGAAGCGCTGCGTGGCCAGTTCGGCCTCGTCCTTGATGCGCCGCCCCAGCACCAGCGCAATGCCGCCCAGGCACAGCACGGCGGCCACGTTCAGCCCGTGCATGATCAGCCAGCCCAGCGCACTTCGGGCCGGGAAGGTGAAGAAGTCCAGCCGTTGCCCCATCAGCACGATCATGTAATCGCTGGGTTTGGTAAAGTCGCTTTCAAAGCGCAGCCAGCCGAAGGTCAGCGGAAAGGTGATCAAAATGGCGATGATGCAGCCCCAGAAGATCAACTGGTGCGCCAGCCAGCGTTTGCGCGAGCGCCTGCGGATAAAGCGCTGCTCAATCATCTTTTCCCAACCCGCCTTAAAGAACAGACCCATGTTGTGCAGGCGATGGCCCGGCTGCCAGAACAGTTGCCAGCCGCGTTTCCAGTACATGCGGGTGGGCGGGCGCTGGAGCCACACCACGTAGCGGTAGACCACCCCGAACAGCGCGAAGATGGTGGCGAAGCAGTATCCGGCCAGCGCTCCGTCAAAGCCGTGGAAGCGCTGAGAGCCGAAATACACGGCGATAGTCAACATTGTGGCGAAGGTCAGGCCGTACAGCAGTCCCCGGCGATCCAGGGTCACGTCCATCACCGGGACCCGCACGGGTTCGGTGTCGCGCCGAGGCGGCAGCGCGGGCGGCGAAGGATTAAGCATGATTCTCCTTGTGGTCAGACCCTGTGTTGTCAGGAACGGCAGCAAGAACGCTGGGCAAGTCCCGCAGATCGCCCACGAGTTGCTCGGCCCCGTCGTGCAGGGATTTGAGGCGGCCCTGCCAGATGCCCCCAGCCGTGCGCCACAGCGTCATGACGTACTGGGGCCGACGGCTTTGCGGTTCACGCTCTGCGGAAAGGTCTGCCATGCAGGGAGTGTGCGGTGGAGCACTTACAAGTGACTAACAGAGATAAATCTGCCCGGTGGCCCCTCACTTCGTTTGTTAACCGCTTGTAAGTGGGCGCGGCCAACATGCGGCTAGCCCTCCCGCGTGTTTCAGCACTGGCAGCGGGAAGACGGAGGTTTCCCCGAAATGACCACTCCCCACAGTTCCGTCCCCACCCCTGCCGATGCCAGCGCTTCCCGCCGCGTGCTGACCCTGTCCACGGTGGCCTTCACGCTGATGTTCGCCGTGTGGCTGATGTTCGGCATCCTGGGTCTGCCCATTCGCCAGGAGTTCGGGCTGAGCGACGTGCAACTGTCCTGGCTCTCGGCGGTGGCGGTGCTGAACGGCTCGCTGTGGCGGCTGCCTGCGGGCATCATCACCGACCGCCTCGGCGGACGCCGCGTCATAGGCGCGATGCTGCTCTTGACCGCCGTTCCCGCCTTCCTGATCGCCCATGTGCAGAGTTATCCGGCGCTGCTGGGGCTGGCCTTTTTAGTGGGCTTCGCCGGGAACAGCTTCTCGGTGGGCGTGGCCTGGAACAGCGTGTGGTTCCCGCGCACCCGGCAGGGCGCAGCGCTCGGCGTGTTCGGGGCCGGAAATGTGGGGGCCAGCGTCACCAAGTTCATCGGCCCGGCCCTGATCGTGGCGATTCCAGCGGCGGGGCTGCTGGGCGGCTTCATCCCTGGCGGCTGGCGGGCCATTCCCTTTCTGTACGGCGTGCTGCTGGTCCTGATGGGGCTGGCCGTCCTGATCTTCGCGCCCCATCAAGACCGGACGCCCGGTCAAGGCCGTCCGCTCCGGGAGATGCTCGCGCCGCTGCACAGTACGCGGGTGTGGCGTTTCGGGCTGTATTACGTGGTGTTCTTCGGGGCGTACGTGGCCCTGTCGGCCTGGATGCCCAAATACTACGTGGACGTGTTCGGCCTGCCGCTCTACGAGGCAGCGCTGCTGACCGCGCTGTTCATCTTCCCAGCCAGCCTGCTGCGTCCGCTGGGAGGGTATCTCTCAGACCGCTACGGGGCGCGGGCGGCGACGTACGGGGCCTTCGGGCTGATGGCCCTGGCCTTACTGGTCATGAGTATGCCGAGCGGCCACATCGTCCTGTACATGCCCGCTGCGGACGGCGCAACCGTCACCCGCGACGTGATGCACTTCACGCTGGGCGTGTGGCCGTTCACGGCCTTGCTGTTCGTGGTGGGGGTGGCGATGGGTATCGGCAAGGCGTCGGTGTACAAGCACATTCCCGAATACTTTCCCCGCGATGTGGGCGCAGTGGGCGGCCTGGTGGGCATGCTGGGCGGTCTGGGCGGCTTCTTCCTGACGCCTCTGTTTGCCTACGCCAAGTCCGCGACAGGCTTTCCGCAGAGTACCTTTATTGTCGTGCTGCTCATTACATTGCTTGCCCTGGCCTGGATGCACCTGAGCATCATGCAGATGATGAACCGCGCTGCACCACACCTGCAAGACCGCATCGAGGCCCACCCATGACTGCCCTCATCGGGTCTGTGTCTCGGCTGGACGAGTTGCTGGCCTGAAGTGTCGCGCTGCACAACCACCTGTGTCCCCGTCAGATTCTCGGCGCACGCATGGGCCTGCTGGCCGGGCAGGCGCTAGCTGTACTTTGGGGATATTCAGAATGAGGGGCCGGGGCGGGATGTGCGATGCTAGCCCGTGCGATGACGCATTCATTCCCTCGTTGGACGCGGCACTTCCCGACATGGTTCGCTCCGTTCCATGAGACCTTTCGACACCGCTCGCAGTGGACGTGGGCCCCTATCTATCTGCAGGGATTGTGCAGTTCAGCACCCCGAAAAAGCATGCAACCGCTGGCGGCGACGGTCGCCCCTGGCAAAGATGAT